>NZ_JAQDBC010000035.1:0-23940 GCF_027681725.1 Caecibacter sp. AF58-12pH5A
AGGCCATAGGTGTCGACGTACGAGCCTGTGTCTGCACGCAGGTCGTGACCACCGACGACAAGGTAGGGCGTGAAGTCGTTTTTGGTGGTTTTGTCTGCGTTCCAGGCCGTGAGGGCTCCGTCGTAGGCGTTGGTGGCGGCGAAGTCGCTGCTGTTGTTGACGAGGTTCAGTGCCGATGCTCGGTCTTCGGAGAAGAGCTTCGTGTCCGGGTTGATGGTCGGCACGTCGTCTTCGGGGATATCGAGGACGATTGTGTTATCGTCGAGGCGGGTGATTTCTACCTTACTTTGGACAAAGCCACTGTTCATGATGGTATCCATGTCAGGAATCATGCTCATGGAGGCTATTTTCGTTAAGTCGCTCGTGGTAAGGTCGTTTGTAGTGAGGTCACTTGCAGTGTTCACGCTCATGAGTTTCATCATGACGGTGTTCTTGGTCTGGGTGGCTGGTTCTTTCACGATGAGGTGGATATGCTGGCCTTTTTCCAGTTTTACCGAGTCTGCTACGCCAGCCTGTATAGTGGCACCTTCCAGGTTAGTCGTGCCGGTGACGGTGAGCATCGTATCCTCGGCACCCACATCAGCCGGTACGTAGAAGTTCAGCGTCTGGAAGTTGCCCAGGTTGGTGACTGTATTTCCTTTACTATAGACATTCAGCGTATTGCCCGTGCTTTCGACGGAACCTGCGGAGCTGACGCCGCCATAGAGGCTGACACCGTTACCGAGGAGCGTGGTGTAGAGATTGACGATGTTGTTATTCGCTGCGCCGGACTGGGAATACCCGCCGGTGATGCTGCCAGTGACGCTGTCAGTATAGAGGTTGATGGTATTGCCACTAGCCGTACCAGAATCGGACTGGCCGCCGGTGATGCCTCCGGTAACAGTGCCGCTATAGAAATTGACCGTATTGTCGTTGGCGTCCGATTCTGCCTGACCGCCTACGATGCTTGCATTGTTAGTACCGTTGGAGAAATTCACCGTATTGCCACTGGCCGTACCGGAATTGGACTGTCCGCCGATGATGCCATTTGCTACAGTACCGCCGGAGAAATTCACGGTATTGTTGTTGGCGTCCGATTCTGCCTGACCGCCTACGATGCTTGCATTGTTAGTACCGTTGGAGAAATTCACCGTATTGCCACTGGCTGTGCCGGAATCGGACTGGCCGCCGATAATATCTTTCGCAACAGTGCCGCTATAGAAATTCACCGTATTGCCCGTGGCGTCGCCGGACTGGGAATAACCGCCTGTAATCCCCTTGTTCACGGTACCCGCGTAGATGTTCACCGTATTGTCCGAAGCTGCGCCGCTCTTGTAGGTAGTCGATGTAGATTCTGCCGCTGTCCCGGAAGAATCGCCCTGCGAGTCCGCTTCTACGTCGACCATTTTGTCATTCTTTACATCTTTATAAATAGATTTTACCTTTGGCGCTGCCGCAGTCGCATCCATAGTAGAATCTACGGCATAGCCGCCGTAAATGGCGTCCACCGTGCCGCTGACCAGATTCACTGTATTGCCGCTGGCACTGCTGACAGAGCCTGTTACCGTAGGTACGTAGGCTGCTACATCCGTTAAGGTTGCCGTTTTTTGGTCTTCATACTCCCAGCCGTCGTTATATGCATATTTTTCAGCCGATGTGTAGTCCACAGTGGGCAGGCTATTGATCAAGGTGCTGCGAAGGCTGCCTTCGTCCGTGCCCAGGATACCCGCTGCGCCGCCGTAGACGCTTCCTGCGGTGCTGCCGGAGATGGTGACCGTATTGCCCTTAGCTGCGCCTACGCCGGAAATACCGCCATAGACGTCACCGGCTGCAGAGCCGTTGGCCAGGGTGACCGTATTTCCCTTAGCGCTTTGGTCCGCCGCAGCTGTAAGGGAAAGTGCACTTGTATATTCTTTTATAATGTGAAAATAATCATAATCTAAATCCTTATTTAAATCCTTATCAGCATAATATATATTAAAATATTTATCAACGTAATCAAAAAACGATTTCTGCGTGGGCAGGACTGTTGTGCCGCCGATGATAGGGCCGCTTGCCGTACTATTGTTCAGTGCTACCATATTGTTGTCCGCGCTGGCGCCGCCAGTACCGCCGCCGATGACGGTTTCCGCCGAGATGCTGCCTTCTTCCGCGCCTTGGAGGATGACCTTGTTGCCATTGGCTTCCCCATAGAAGGATGCACCGCCCAGAACGTCTCCGTAGGACGTTTCTTTATCCAGAGTCTGGACAATCTCTACGGTGTTATCATTGGCCTGAGCCTTTGACACAGCCGTACCTTCTGTTAGCATTACATAGCCGCCGTATACAGTTCCCGTGGAAGAATCATCGGTCAGGAAAACCCGGTTCGAATTGGCCTCTATGGCATCAGCTGTATACAAGTCATTTGGCACGTAACTGTATTCGCTAAAGAAAAGACCTGTCACGCTGTTGCCTGTGAGGCCGCCATAGACGTCATCTTCCAAGGTTATATTAGTCAGGGTCAGGGTATTTTCATTGGCCGTACCATACGTGGCAATACCGCCGGCTGCCGCTACCTCGATAGCTGGTACCTGATAATACCCTATATCATCCTCAGGCACCTGAGTGTTAGATTGCGACCCAAGGGTCAGATTGGTGCCGTCAGTCAGCTGCTTGCCTGTCACGGTGACCTGGTTGGTATTGGCCGAGCCGGCTTCTGCAAAGCCGCCTACGACCATTTCATAGGCAGCGGCCGTGTCCAGATTGTACGAAACACTTACAATATTGTCCTGGGCGCCGGCCTTTTCCGCATCCGCAACGATATAGGAGGTATTCTTAAAAGTCGTAGTCGTCGTCTTAGCTGCAATATCCGATTGCATTGTTGGTTTATCATAAGAATCGTCATATGAAGGAATGGACAAATAGCCGCCATACACGGCACCGGTCCTACCATAAATATAAGATAGAGCTCGTAGAGCTAGCTTATCCGATGTACTGACCAGGCTGTCTGTCAGCGTGACCGTATTGCTGCTGGCGCCATTGGCAGAGAGGCCCTGGGCCTTGCCGCCGTAAACCAGATAGGCCTGCACGTTTTCTAGGTATACGTTATTGTGTTCAGCATTGCCTTCAGAATGATCTTCAGTCCCGGCATTCCCGCCGATGACAACGGTGACGGTCGTATTGAAGCTGTTGCCATCGTTTTCCCCTGCCGTAAGCTGCTTCCCGGTAATGCTCACGCTGTTGCCATCGGCATTGCCTTCTTCCACTCTGCCGCCGTATACACCGCTGCCGATGTCTGCAGTTCCATAGGTTGTTGCCGTTTCAAGCCCGGAAGAGATCGTTACCTGATTGTCATTGGCCGTAAGCGGAGTATAGACGCTGCTAAAACCATATCCTACATTCCCGCCATAGACATTGGCGTACTGGGTGCTGGCTAGGTCCGTTAAGGTGATGATATTCCCGTTGGCACCAGGATTTGTTGCAGCCTGCAGCGTGTAGGTTATATTTTTTTTAGTATAGCTATCTGTATAATAGCTTATTGTCGTTGTACCGTCGGCGTTGGCTTCGGTCGTTACAGTTGGCCAGGCTATCGACAACCTGCCACCGTAAATGTTTAATCCACTAATCGCAGCTTCACTATCCTCAATGGTAACCTTGTTACCACTAGCGCTGCTAATACCGGCCAGACCCTTTCCCACATAGCCGCCTTGGACATCACCTTTAAGATCGACGTTTGTAAGCTCCACTATATTGCTGTCGGCACTGCCGCTGTAATAGTTCGGCTTATTGTACGCAGACGCATTACCATCACTTTTACCGCCGGTTACATCAGCCATTAGGGTCAGCAAATTGCTGCCATCGGCAGCTTTCACCCCGGTAATGGTTACGGTGTTGCTGTTTGCATTGCCCAAATTCGTGTAGCCACCGTAAAGGTAAGAGTTTTCGTCGGAGTACTTAGAGGGCTTAATGCTCGTTGCCTCCATCGGCTCTGTAAAAACAAATTCCAGCGTATTATCCGTGACATTTATGGGTCTCAGTACTACGGAAGCAGCAGTACCTGCAGAAACTTCCCCATAGCCGCCGGCACCTATAGCACCAATAAAAGTATTGTTGTCTGAAGCAGAAACACTGTTGCCGCTAACCGTCAGGGTAACCGTGGGAGACCCGTCCGCCGTGCCTACCTCCGTTAGATAGCCGCCATAGGCTTTGTTGCCGTTAATGGTATTGCCCTTGACAATAACTTTGTTATTATTGACACTGACCGCAGTGTTTTCCGGCAAAGCTGCTATGGTGTCAGCAGTTAGGCTCAGACTGCCGCCGCTAACAGTAGCATTTCTTTGTGTATTGCTGTTGATCTCATTTTCCTGACCGGTAACACTGGTGACGACTTCAGTATCGGCCAAGGCCGGTGGTCCGCTGAGGCCCAGGCTAAAGAGGCTGGCCAGGACCAATATCGTTAAGGTACTGCGTTTCTTTCTCATGATAGTTTCTCCTTCCCAAAATGCCCAAATATTTCACAACTTCTCCAGTGCAAAGCGCACGCCCCAAGTTTTTTTGCAAGCTTCCCCAAAGAGTTTTTGCACTGATTCCCCCCATCATTTTATACGATAGAGTTATATTACTTTATATTATATATTATTTCATTATATATATAAACTCATTTAGTTATAATAATTAAAAATGTGTCAATAAGAAAAAAGCAGTTTCCTTCAGAACAAGACAGAAGCTTGTCTGAAAGAAACTGCGTTGCAATCTTCTAGGAAAATGGAAACCGCTGATGAGATACTGGCCCCTAGAGGTTGAATACACAGAAATGAACCCCTTCAGCCCCAGTCGCTCCGCGACTGGCCCAGCTCCCCCATAGGTGGCGCCTTTTTTTAGAACGCCCGGCTAACGGTCGCGCTGTACGTCACGCCGCGTTGTGTTCCCGCCCAGCCGGTAACGTGAAGATCGGCACCCCAATCGTGATTCTTATCAATCTTACTCTGCCAACCTAGTTCCATTAACCCACTGCTGCCTTTGGTGCTAGGGCTGGGTGTGTCGAAGGTGCGGTATTGGGCGTGGGCATCACCTTTCCATTCATAATCCCAGGCCAGGCCTGCGTAGAAGGATTGTGCCTGATTGAGGTGGCGGGTCCATCTGAGACCGAGTCGCGTGCGGTACGAGTCAATGGTGTCGAAGTGGTAGTTGGCTGTGCCTAGGGCCGAGTGCACTTGTGCAGTATCGCTGGCGAGGTGGTTCCAAAATACCTTGCCGTAGTAGTCGTATGTTACGTTTTTACCGGCTGGCACGATTTTGCCCAGGCCCAGCATGGCGCCGATGTAGTTGGCGTCGGAGTCGTAGCTTGCCTGGTAGCCTTCGATGAGGCCTTTGAAGTCGCCGCTCATGCGGCCGGCGTGGAACATGGTTTCATAATAGAGGCCGTCGCTTTGGTCGCGTCTCAGGAGGAGGCCGGCGCCTACGTAGTGTTGGTCGCCGTCGGCGCGGGCTCTGTCATCGAGGTGGCTGGTATAGTTTCCATTACCGTATTCGATGAAGGGCATGATGGTGTCAGTGTGACCTTGGGCGTAGTCTTGATGGACGAAGCCCAGGTTGGCGTTGAGGCCGTTCGTGTCGACGTAGGAGCCTGTGTCGGCGCGGAGGTTGTAGCCGCCGAGGGCTACGTAAGGTGTGAAGGCACCGCTCAGGCCGTGGTCTGCGTGGTAGGCTGCGGCAGCGCTGGCGAGGCCGTCAGTGCTGGCGAAGTCGGCGGCGTTGGCGAGGGTGTTCATGGCTGTGGCGCGGGCTTCGGCAAAGAGTTTCGTGTCTTTAGAAAGGGTGGCTTGGTCGTCACCGAGGATTTCCATGACGATGGTCTTGGCGTCTTGTTGTTTGACCGCTATGGGTCGCGTGACGAAAGCGGCGTCGGTGATCGTATTGAGGCCGGCCAGGGTGCCGTAGGTGGCATTATCTGTGGTGATGCCGCCTGCGTCGTAAATAAGGTTGATGATGTCGCCGCTTTTTAGCTGCGTCGTGTCGGCTACGCCGGCTTTGATGGCAGCGCCTGTGACGTCGGCTGTGCCCGTGACGGTGAGCATAGTGTCACCGTTTGCCGCATCAGCTGGGACGTAGAAGTTGAGGTTTTGGAAGTACGCCAGGTTGCCGACGCTATTTCCTTTCGTATAGACGTTGAGGGTGTTGCCGGTAGTCGTCTGGCCTACGCCGCCGTAAAGGCTAAAGCTGGTCGTGAGGGCGCTGCTGGTGAGGTTGACCGTATTGTCCAATGCGTCGCCATCGGCGGAGTAGCCACCGGCGATGTAGTTAGAGAGAGTGGAGAGGTCGGTGGTGGTTGCGTCCGTGGTGACTGCCAGGAGACTCATCGTCTGTGCGGTTGTCGTGTCCGTCTCTTCCGAAGTATCTGTATCGGCTGCGCTCTCGGCTGCGCCAAATGTACCGCCAGAGATATTGACCGTATTGCCCGAAGCCGTACCACTTGCCGTATAGCCGCCGGCGATGTAGGAATTGCTTCCCGAGGCTGTGCCGATGGTGCCACCGGAAATGTTCAGTGTATTTCCTGTGGCGTCGCCCAAGGCGGTATAGCCGCCGCTGACGTAGTTCGTATTGCCGGAGACAGCACCGATGGTACCGCCGGAAATATTCAATGTGTTACTTTGGGCATTGCCATCTGTCAGGACCATGCCGCCGGCAATGTAGTTTACATCCAGGCTATTTACGCCGACAGTGCCGCTGGTGATATTGGCCGTATTGGACGTGGCATTGGCAGGATAATACGTATAGGTGAAGGTATTTGCAGCCGTTCCTTCATTCCAGTCCCAGCCTACGGCAACGCCGCCGGCGATATAGTTCTCGTTCCCAGTCTGGGATGCAGCATCCGCCCCAATGGTATTGCCGGACATATTGAGAGTATTGCCTATGTTGTCCTGGGCTCCAAACCAGTAAGCGTTGTTCACCCTATTAGACCGATACCCACTCAGCCCGCCTGTGATCATGACCGGGTGTCCGGATTCCAGGAGGACAATGGTATTGTCTGTCAGCGTGGCCATATTGTTGGTTACATTTCCTCCTGTATCCACTGTAGCTGCAGCATATGCTTTTACACCGCCAGCCAGTATGATCCATTGGTACAGATTGTTGTCAGAAAGCTGAAAGATGCTTCCGGAGACGGTCAGTGTATTATTGGAGACCGTATCATAATCAGCATACCCGCCGACAAGTGTAATGGTATGTGTGTCCGTCGTACCGATGGTGCTGTCTGAAACAGTGACTTCATTGCTGTCCACGGTGCTTCCGGTATACGCATCAGAAGTCATGGATCCGCCATCAATCTCTATGCTGTAATTACTCAAAGTGTCCGACTCATCAACAGTCGCAGTTGTCAGAGTCACCTTATTGCCGCTGACCACTGCCTGTCCCGTATAATCCTCTGTTTCCGCATATCCGCCTGACACATAGCCGCCATCTACGATGGAGTCTTTGATTGTCACGGTATTATCCGTCATGGAGATAGGTGAATTTCCTGCATTCGTATAATAGCCATAGCCGCCGTATACGGAATCGACATTGGCGCTATTTGAAACATCTACGGTATTACCTGTAATGCTCCCAGGCTGGACAATGGCCCCATCAGAAGAATCATGCACATACATATATCCACCATAAACAGTGCCTACCACATAAGCGCCATCTACATAGGTCTTATTATTCGTTACGTCACCAGTCTTGGTAAAGGAAAGCCCCTTCGCATAGTCCTCAAGATAGGTATCCATGGCTTCTGTCGTAGTACTGCCATCGGCTTCTCCCTGGGCACCGGCAGCTACATTATCATAGATAAGGCCGCCAGTAAGATGCACTTCATTGCCGGACACAGGGCCGATATAGGAATAGCCGCCGTAAACGTAGTCTGGCGAGGCCCAGAACGAGTTCTTTTCGTTGTACTTTACCCCGTTGATATACGTTTTATTGCCCGAAGCACTGCCCGTGATAGTCGAGCCACCTATAATGTCATCCTCTATGTTATTGTTGATGTTGTCTTCCGTTGCTGTTGTTGAATAATTGACGGTCACCGTATTACCTGTCACGTCTTTATTGATGGCAACGCCGCCGGCTGCCCAGTCTCTCTCTTGATAAGTATTTGACAAATCGTTAATGATGAGGCTGTTGCCCGAAACGGCCGCTGTATCCGTATTTTCAGAGCTGTCATCCATCCCTTTCGAAAAGGTACTGACAGACGACCCGCCGGCAGCGCCGATGAAGGTGCCGCTATTGATGGTCAGCGTATTATTGCTGTCTGTACCGGTATCATCGTTGCCCAAATAATAGACGGAATTATCATAGCCGTCTGATTCCCCGCTGATTTCTATGGCTTCCGCCATGGCCGGCTGAGCGATTGGTGCCAGTCCTGCAATTCCTGCTAAAACTAGCATGGTTAAGATTTTTGTTCGTTTACTCATTTCTTTCGTCCCCTTTTCCCACAAAAAAAGCTTCCCTAGAGGAACGTAGCCTTGCTACGCTGCTATACATGCGTGGTAAGTGGTTCCATTACTATTCATTATATATCTTTTCATTATTAAAGTGAATTTATTTTTTTGTTTGCCAATCACTTCGCGATGGCAATATTCCTTTTCGGATTACCTTGGATCATCCCAATAGAGAAACGAATGCCGCTATGCTTGAAGGAGAAATGATTGCAAAGGATCCTGCTGTGAAAAGCAAGGAAGAGAAAGTCCTAGTCCTGATGCTGCCCGGATAGGCACACATAGTGATAGTAGTGAAAAAGCCTCAGTCCTAAAAATAGGACTGAGGCCTTGGTGGGCGCGGAGCGCTCGAAAGAGAAGAAACTAGTAGTAATGTGATGAATCGAAGCCGGAATAGCACAACGCCCCTGTGTGGGCGTTGTGCCGTTACTACTCCAGGATTGAAGAATTCAATTCTGGAGCCAATCCCTGTGTGGGCGTTGCGCCGTTACTACTCTAGGATTGAAGAATTCAATCCTAGAGCCAATTTCTGGGCGCACGATGCGCATCTCTCCCCACAGCCCAGGCCGGGATTACTCTCTATTCGCCCACGTTGTCAGCCGTTTGCCATTCCAAAACCCGTTTTTTCACATCTGCCAAGTTCAGGACGCCTAAGGCAAAGCCTTTGCGGACCAGTTCTTCCGGCAGGTATTCATCGTATTTATCAAACTGTGGCACTTCATGCTGATACAGGAGTTCCATGGGATTAATATCTTCTTTAATCTTTTTATAGCACGTTTCAAAGAAGGTTTTGGCGTCGGCTTCCATAGTGAATTGCATAAAGTACGGCCTGAAGGAGTCCAAATTCTTGAGTCCTACTTCCGGTCCGACCTTGAGGTTTAGGAAGCGTTCCATAGCGAGAAATCCGTACGTTCCCAGCCAGGGCAGGAGACACCACATCTTGCCACCTAGCTGGATGAGGGGTTGTGTTGCTGCTCCCGATTGAGTAGCCGTAAATCTTGCCTGGGTTAATCTGGCTACGGCATTTTTCATGAGGTATGGGTACTGCTTGTCTTCCTTTAAAACGGTCCGCATGCGTTCCAGAATTTTTGTGTGCAGGTCGCCGGGACATTCGCCAAAATAGGCTGGGACCTTGCCTTTGACCATTTCGCAGTAAATGACGTGACGCTTCCGGTCCACTTCCAAAACGCGCCACACATGGCCGGCAATGGCAATCTTTTCACCTGGTGGCGGCGGTGCGACGACGGTGCCCAGTTCCTGGGAATCACAGCGTACCGCATATTCTTCGTTTTCCTGAAAGACACCGTAGATTTTAAAGGAGCTCGTGACCCGTTCTCCCGTAAGGCCTACGATGAGGCCTCCCTTTTCTGTGCGTTGCAGGTGGTCCGTATTGAGCAAATGAGTCAAAAGAACCTTATAGTCGTCCTGGCTGATGCGGTGAAAATACGGCAACGTCAGGACTTTTCCTGCCAGGCTGGCTGGTGACATTTCTCCGTTCGCCTGAAGGACGCTCATGGTCTGGTGGTATAGGAGGCTGTAGGGCAGCCGGTCCAGGCGCGGCGGTTCGACCCACTTTTCTTCCAAATAGAGCTGCACCAGAGCAATGGCCTGCAGCAGCTTCCAAGGAATCGTAGCCGGCAGCATGGCCCGGATTTCCGGCTCGTCTTCTCTAATGACAAACCACATTTCCGAAGGCTGGCCCCGTCGTCCTGTGCGGCCCATGCGTTGCAGGAACGACGATACAGTCCACGGTGCATCGATCTGAAAGGCCCGTTCCAGGCGGCCAATATCGATGCCCAATTCCAATGTCGACGTGGTCACTGTCGTGAGGCTTTTGTCTTCATCCTTCATGAGCATTTCTGCCGTTTCCCGATAGGCCGCAGAGAGATTGCCATGGTGAATCAAAAAGCGGTCCCGTTCGTGGTTCAGATCACAGTACTGGCGTAAGGACGTAGTAACTCCTTCGCATTCTTCCCGGGAATTGACGAAGACGAGGCACTTTTTGCCACGCGTGTGTTCAAATATATAGCCCAGGCCCGGATCAGCCTGAAGGGGTGCTTGGTCCGTCTTTTCTTCGAGGACCGGCAAGGCCTTTATGTCAGGCTTATCCTCCCCTGCCTGGGCGTCTTTGACATAGAAATGCTCCATCGACAGACGCCACTTGCTGCCCGGGCCTTCGACCTGGGGAATAAGGGTTTTCCGTCCCGTTCCTTGGGAGAGAAATTTTCCTACTATTTCCGGATCCCCCAGCGTAGCCGACAAGCCAATGCGCCGCGGATTAACGCCTGCCAGGCGCGACAAACGTTCAATGAGGCACAGCGTCTGGCCGCCCCGGTCACCGCGCAGGAGGGAATGGACTTCGTCGATGACGACAAAGCGCAGGTCCCCAAAGAGCCTGGGAATGGCCATGTGCTTGTGGAGCAGCATGGCTTCCAGAGACTCTGGCGTAATCTGTAATATTCCGGAAGGCTTCCTGAGCAGCTTGGCCTTGTGCGACTGGGATACGTCGCCATGCCAGTGCCACACAGGGATGTGGCCTTCTTCGCAGAGGGGCTGCAGGCGCTGGAACTGATCGTTAATGAGGGCTTTCAAGGGGCCGATGTAGATGCAGCCTACAGAGGCCGGCGGATCCTGGGCAAAGAGGGACAGGATAGGGAAAAAGGCGGCTTCCGTCTTACCGGAAGCCGTAGATGCCGTGAGCAATAGGTTTTCATCCGTATTGAGGATAATATCGCCAGCTGCTACCTGAATAGAACGCAGTTGTTCCCAGCCATGGTCGTAGATGAAATCCTGGACAAAGGGTGCGTATCTGTCGAAGATGCTCATGGGGCTGCCTCCTTAGACTGTGAATTCCGTAAATTCTGCCGGCGCGTCGCCTTCTTGTACGTCGTTTTTGGCGTATTGGAATTGGTCTGAGCCGAGAAGCTCCGTCACGGTGAGGTCCGGGTGCTGGTACAGGATATCCAGGACTTCGATGAAATCGCGGATGACTTCGCGGGGTGTGATGTGCGAGTCGGCGCCGATGCGGCTGAATTCGATTTCAATGAAATGGGCCAAATCTTCCGGTTTGATGTGCGTTTCGTAGCCGTAGAGGCTGCTATGAATTTCTGCCAGCTTTTCAATGAGGACCAGCATCTCTTCGTTAGTCAGGGGCAAAAGCGGAATGACCGGCGCCATGAGGTCCTTGTGCGTACCGCCGAAGTGGCCTTCGGCCAAGCGGGAGCGCAGGGCTTCGTAGCTGTAGACGCCGCGGCGCGGGTCTTCCATGCACTGGGGTGTGCCGCCCATGATGATGCCCAGGTAGTGGGCCTTGCCCTGGAGTGTGTCATTGTACATGGTGAGGATTTTTTCGTAGTTGTACTGGCGCGTAATGGCGTGGGGTATCTTGTAGATGTTGACCAGCTCGTCGATACATACCAAGAGGCCTGCATAGCCGGCTTGCTTCAGGAAGCAGGCAAAGAGCTTCAGGTATTCATACCAGTCGTCATCGTTAATGATGATGTTGACGCCCATTTCCTTGCGGGCTTCGGTCTTGGTGTGGTATTCGCCGCGGAACCATTTGGTAACCTTAGCTTTCTTTTCTGCATCGCCTTCGGCGTAGGCTTCATAGTAGAGCGTGAGAATCTTGGCAAAATCAAAGCCGTGGACCATTTCATTGAGGGCATCGATGACCTGGCCTATTTTTTGTTCCATCAGGGGGCGGATGCCCGGATCCGTGGCGGCCAGGCCGCTTTCTGCCATGACATCCGTCTGGACGCGGTTCAGCCAGCGGTCCAGAATCAGGTTTAAGGCGCCGCCTTCAGGCTTGGTCTTGGTGGCCATGTTGCGCACGAGTTCCCTGTATGTGGCCAGGCCCTGGCCGTTATTGCCTTGGAGGCGCCGTTCTGGCGAAAGGTCGGCATCGACGACGACGAAGTCCTTTTCCATGACGTAGTTGCGGATGGTCTGCATGAGAAAGCTTTTGCCGCTGCCGTAGCGTCCGACGATAAAGCGGAAGGACGCACCACCGTCGGCAATGACTTCTACGTCGTGCAAAAGGGCTTCGATTTCACTTTTTCTGCCTACAGTGATGTACGGCAGGCCAATGCGTGGCACGACGCCCCCTTTGAGTGAGGTAATGAGCGTGCGGGCAATGCGTTTTGGTATTTTCATGATTTCCTTAGTCCTTCCTTTACTTCGTCTATATAATCTTCCAGTACCTCCGGCGGGTCCCCGGAAAGGACCGTGTCGCCAAAGTCGTCGTAGAGCTTTTCATTGATGCCGTCAAAAAGGACGGAGGCCATGAGGCCTTGTGCCTGGACCCAGTCCGTAGGCGTGTGATTCAGTATATCCGTAAGGTAATGCAGCTCGTCTTCTGTAAGCTGCCACGGCAGCTCAGACGGTGCCTCCTGCGCCGCTGCGGCATGACCTAAAGGTGCGCTGTTCACGGCGTCGCCAGCCCTTTCAGGCGGTGTTTGGTCAAAGAGGTTCCCACTCGCAAAAGAGTGTCCCAACGGTGGCAGTACAACCGGTTCTTCCGGCTCTGGTGGTGCTTCTTCTCCCAAGTCTGCTTCCGTAATCAGGCGATCGCGGGTAATGGCCGCTTCGGCGCGGATCTTGTCCAGGATTGACTGGTCCAGATTGACTTGGGCTCGTTTCTTCCTGTTCTCTTCTGCCTGCCAGATTTCAAAGGACTGGGCGGCCAGCTTGAGCATCCATTTGTAGGAATAGGGGCGCTGGATCTCAGCAAAGCCCAGGAAATTGCGGAATTCCGCTTCCATGGTCTTCATGAGCTTGCCGAGCTTGCGGTGCGCTTTTTCAAAATACACTACCCTTTCTAAGAGCCATTCGCCGCCCTCATTCACGTACGTACACGCAGGCGTTTCCTGCACAGAATAAAAGCGCCTGTCCCTCCCTTTATAAAACACGGCCAAAGAAAAGATGGACATCCAATGACTTTCAAGTTCGCCGATATACTCTTCGGTAAAGGTTCGCTGCCGGCGACGCAAGAAATATTCCGTAAGCTGCCTGTACGCTATTGCCATGAGCGCCACATAGCGTTCGGGATTGTCCTTATAGAATTTAGACCGGTCCATGCGATATGTGGAAAATTCCTGCAACGCCTGGAAGATTTCCTGGTCGGACGCATTTTCTTCATCATCAAGCACGAGATAGGCCCGGTCTTGCAAGGAAAATTCCGTTGGCGGCAGCATTTTCGGGTCTAACTCATAATAAAGAATGTAGTCCCGGACTAAGTCGGCCCAGTTTTCAGTAATCCGTGCATCGAGCTTTTCGTATGCCTTGAGGAAGGCTACGAGCTTTTGCAAGCCTTCGCCAGGCGTCTTGACGTCAATTTGATTGATGATCTCGTAGGTGTAAATTCGGGCATACACGAGGGATGTTTTTTCCATGGTGCCGTGACGCAGCCGCGTCCGCCAGCCAAAATAACCGCGCAGCTCATGATCTTTTAAGGATTCGTACGTAGGTAAAAAACGGATCTCTGTCTGGTCCCAGCGATAATCGTCTTCGTACTCCTTTGCCAGCTCGGCTTGACGCACAAAAATCTCGTCGCGGCTTACATACCTGTCTTCCTGCTTAAATGTCTTAGCCATCTTCCGCAAGGCCACTAAAGGCGGCGGCAACTCAACAGTTTTCTCTGCTACCCGCGGCCTGATAGGCTCTGCCCGATACAGCTGCCGCAGCTGCTCTATTATATCTTGCCTTGTTTTGTCTGAAGGCCAAGTCATGAGGATCTCTCCTTTTCCAGCCCGTCACTAGCGCATCCAGGCTTTCTTGATAACAAACAAATATTCGTATAGTTTATTATAAAATAAACCCCACACAAATTGCAACTAAAAAGCGCAACGCCCCTGTGTGGGCGTTGCGCCGTTACTACTCTAGGATTGAAAAATTCAATCCTAGAGCCAATCCCTGTGTGGGCGTTGCGCCGTTACTACTCTAGGATTGAAGCAATTCCAGCTAGTTAGTAATTACTAAATTGGACCACAACTGGCTTTCTCCGTGATCGGAGAAAGTACGGCGAAGCCGGGATAGAGGTTGAATCCAAAAAAACTCTCCTTCCCTACGTGCATTCTCCTCAGGATACAATGCCTCATAGAGCCGATAGCCTGTTGTTTCACTCTTCTCGCAAGATCAGCCGAATCAGGGCCCGGATATGCAGCCGCATCACATCCAAGGCAGGCACGGGCAGTGTCACCTGGTCAAAGATCAATGGCAGTTCCGTACAGCCTAGCACGATGGCATCGAGGTGGTGCTCTGTGATCATTCCTTCGGCTATTTCAACCATCCTTTTCTGCGTAGCCGGCACTACCTGGCCATATTCTAGTTCCGTTTTTATCTTGTCGGCAATGTACAGCTTTTCGTCCTGATTAGGTGTGAACGTACTGATGCCTCGTCTGGCAAAGGATCTTTGGAAAAAATCACCTTCCATAGTGGGCAACGTGCCCAAAAGGCCTACTCTCTTGTACTGTGATTTTTCCGCTTCATCACAAGTTGTTTCCACCATACTCACCAAGGGAATCGGAGATTTTGCCGCCACGTCGTCAAAGACTACATGGGGCGTAATGCCCGTAAAGGCCCCATACTCAGCACCGGCAGCAGCCAAATTGCAGATGCCTTGGAGCAAATACCGGGTTAATCCTTCATAATCCTGCTCAGCACAATATTCCAACACTTGAAAGACACTAAGGCTCTCGATCACCATAGGAGGAAATACGGGCTTCTGCAACTGTTTCTGAACCCCGTATTCCAGTTCCCGATAATACATAATGGTCGATTCGGGCCCAGTGCCGCCAATCAATCCGATTTTCTTCATAAAGGCCTCCTTTGCAGGATACAGAAAAAGCATCATTATTTTTTCAGTATACTACACATCCACGTGAACCTCAAACAAATTGTTTTCGTGAAACTGTTCTAAGACTCGGTCTGCGTCAGGACGGTTATCATAGGAAAAACGGTTCTTGCTTTGTGACAGCGGCTTGAATTTTGTTTAGAATTTATACCGTACAGCGGCCATCCAGGTGTTGCTGCGGACGCTGTCGCCCTTTTGGTATTGGTAGCCGATACCGTAGGTGATGTCGCCTTTTTGGGCTTCTACGCCTAGGCGGCCGTAGTATGTGCCGGGGTCAGCGAGGTCGAAACCGAAGGCGTTAGCTTGGCCGTTGAGGCTGACTGTTTCTACACCGTCACGGTCGCCCAGAGTCCAGAGGTAGCCTACTTCTGCAATAGGCTTGAGGCTCCAGCTGCCATGCTGACTGGTGAGGCTGTAGCGGAGACCTACGGGGAGGAGCCAGATATTGGCCGTATCGGCGTCGTGGTGTACGCCAATGCTATCCGTGTAGTCACCGAAGTCGAAATGGGCATAACGGAGGCCAATGTACGGCGTGAGCAGGCCCTTGCCGGCCGTGAAGTTCTGTTCAGCCCGGACTCCGGCGCTGAAGGCATTGGACGAGACGGAGCCAGTGAGTTCCGTCAGGCTGTTGTACTGGGTCAAGTCATTTTTGCCGTGGAGCCAGGAAATATCGCCCAAGTAGTTCGTTCTGCCCTGGGTCAGGCGGCCATAGAAGCTGAGGCCGTAGTAGTCGGCGTCGTTCTTCGTCGTGGCCGTAGCGGTGTTGCCGTCGATAGAGCCATCCATGTAGGTGAAGGCGGCACCGGCAACGGCATTTCCCTTCGTATAGAAATCAGAACCGACGATGACGCCGTTGTACTGCGCTTTGTAAGAGGCACCGCCAAGGGTATCGAGAGAAAGACCATCGATGTCTTCTTTGGAATGGATGTAGTGAGCCCAAATATCTTTATCCTTATCGGCCTGATCGAGGTCAGCCAAGTGGTTCATGACGGCCGAATCAAAGAGGTTGTTGGCCGTATAGAGGCCGTGCTGGACGCCGCCCAGTTCGGTCATAGCGGCCTGGCTGTTGATGGCGTTTGCCTGCTGGGCCTTGGTCGTGTTGACTTGGTTATTTACGGCGTTATTGAAGAAATCTGCACTGGCACCAGAGCCAGCCACGGCGGCATTAACGACGGTCGGATCGATGATAGCCTTGCCATAGACGTCGCTAGCGTCCTGCGCAATAGCTGTAACGGAAAATTGGCTCGTGCCGTTACCGTCAGCACCAATGAATTTCAGAAGCTGGTTGTTTGTAAGGATATTCTTCGTAGCTGCATTCGCATCAGCGTACCACGTGTTATCTGTCTTCACATCACCGCCGCTAGCTGCACTGAGGATATTATAGGTCGTGCTGCTCGTGGCACCGTCGATGTAGAGCTTAGCACTGCTATCCATGCTGACGCTCTTCACGTTTGTCAAGGCGGCTGTCGAGGTGACAGCATTGCCGTTGACCATCAGGAGGGAATTGGCGCCCATGGTGAAGATGCCGTATTCGGTGCCACTCGTAGAAGAAGCGGCGCTGTCGACAACGATGCTGTTATTAGACAGACTCTGGCTGCTGTTGACATAAAGGGCCGAGAGGATGCCGTCGGAACCCCAGGAAAGGCCCGTATCGGCAAAAGCCTTTTCGGCAAGGGATGTATCCGTCGAGCCCAAGGTGAGTGTAGAGTTGTTGCCGACGACGAGTTTCGCGTCAGACACACTGCCCAGGGCGGCCTTGGAACCATCGCCGATGGTTCCGCCATTCTGCCATATTGGATCCAGGTAGAGCGTGCCACCGCTGAGGCTGGCACTCTTGGCACTGACTGCAGCAGCTGTCGTATCGGTACCAACGTTCAGCGTAGCCGTCGTGCCATCAGCTGCGGCGGTGGCTACGATATCGCCGGCGACAGCGACACTACCCGTAATGGTAGACGTGCCACCTGTGGTGAGGTCCTGGGCCACGGTCAACGTGCCGGTGTTGGCCTGGATGGTAGAGTTCGTCAGGGTGACAGTGCCTTCGATATTCGTCTGGCCATTCGTCGTGACCGTGCTGTCCGTCGCGGCCACAGAGGCATTGACGTTCAGCGTCTGGTCCGCGCCGACCGTACTGTTGCCGATGGTCAGGCTGCTGCCGTCTGTCAAAGACACTTCTGCATTATCACTGGTCGTAGAAATGACATCCGTCGTGCCGCTGCCGCCCAGGGTCAGGCTCTGGCCGCCCGTGACGGTGACACTGCTGGCAGAACCAAGGTCGAGAGCTGCGACGCTGAAGCCCTGGGATACTGCAGTAGTATTCGTATCGGCAGCGGTCCCGCCGATGACCAGATTTTGGTCGTTCGTAGCAGCTGTCACTGTATCCAACGCGACCTTAGAACCGATGACACTGGCACTAGCCACGGAAATGGAGTCGCTAATGCCCGTCGTATCGACGAGGTCACCCGTCATGATCAGGGACGTAGCAGAATCGTCCAGGCCATTCATAATACTTTGGATATTAGTCAGATACGCATAGCTGTAGTCATTGTTCAACGATAAGGTACCGGCTTTGAAAATTACGGAATTTTTCGCCGTATCGGTCAGGGTATTCGTACTAGCTGCCGTAGTTTCTGTCGTATTGGCATCGGTAAAAATCTGGTCCGCCGTCGTAGCGAGAGTGGCTGTACCAGCCAGGGTGACTTTGCCGCCGCCCGTGATAGCATCGGAGAGCTTCGTAGCCGTTAAGGTACCGCCATTCAGGGTCAGAGTACTGCTGTCATCAACCTTTACCGTGGAGAGCTTCAAATCACTGCCGCCCAAGGAAACGGTTGCTTTATTCGTTGCGGAAACAGAGCCGCCAATGGTAGCATTAGCTGCCGTCACGGTAGCAGCATCGGCCGAGAGATCGCCTGTGATGTAGAGGGCGCCTTGGGCATCAACAGTAGTACCGTTCTTGACGGTGAGACTGGCTGCATTTCCTGTTGTATCTGTATTCCCGATAGTCAGGGAGGCCTCCGGAGCAATATAAAGTTTCTGGAAATAATCCACGCCGCCAACGACATTGCCCTTGCTATAGACGTTGATGGTATTTCCTGTGCTCGTCGTGCCATAGCCGCCGTAGAGGCTCATGGTACCGTTCAGGACAGCATTATCCTTGATATTGATGGTATTTCCTGTAGCCGCTCCATCAGCCGTATACCCCCCGGCAATGATACCGCTCGTGCTGATGGTACCACCCGTCAGGTCGATCGTATTGCCACTGGCCGTACCGCTAGAGGTATAGCCACCAATGATTTCCGATCCATTCAGGCTGCTTGCGAGAGTAACGCTGTTGCCTGTACTGCCCGTCGTGCCATACCCGCCGTAAAGAGCGAAATTTCCTAAAAGTGAGCCGCCGGTAATGGTCAGCTTGTTATCGCTAGCCGTGCCAGCTTCCGTAAAGCCGCCGGCTAAGAAGTCACTTTCTTCGTCCATAGGCGTATTCGGATTTCCCAAGGTACCGCCAGAAATCGTTACACTATTGCTCGTCGCAGCACCGCTGCTGGTATAGCCGCCGATGATCTGCGTGACACCTGTAGCTGCTGTGCCGATAGTGCCGCCAGAGATGGTGACACTATTGGAAGTAACCTTTCCGGCATCCGTATAAGCGCCCATAATATTGATGTCGCCGCCGGCACTTTCGTAAGCACCATCGTTGATGGAGCCGCTCGTAATTTCCACGCTGTTGTTCGAGGCTTCACTGGAAACTGTGTCCGTAGAATCGCTTCCCAGGACGGTCCCGCTGGCTGCAATTTTATACATATAGCCGCCGGCAATGAGGACATAATCACCATAGGAATTCATGACAGCATTGGAGATGCTCACCTTATTATTGGTAGCAAAGCTGGCATAGTTATCTTCAGCTGAAGCGTGGCTAACGCCGCCATAGAGATTGATATAATTAGCATTTTCATAATCCTGTCTGCCAAAAGTGCCGCCTGTGATGGTCAGGGTATTGTTGTCCGCTGTACCGCCATCTGTCACGGCTTCCCCAGCAGCCACGTTGAGAGAGGCTCCATCATTCGTACGGCCAAAGGTGCCGCCGGAAATATTGAGCTGGTTATATGCAGCCGATTTGCCGTAACCACTATCTACTGTGCTGTTTACTTGAATATTGCCGCCGGTAATATTCAGTGTATTGTGATTTGCCGTGCCGCTCGGTGCATGACCGGCAAAAAGAAGGGCCCGCAGGGTACCGGAATTGACATTCACTGTATTCCCGTCGGCATCACCACCGCCAGCTGCTTCCCCACCATAAATGGAGCGAATAACAGCATTCTCTGCATTAAAGGTGACTTCATTATTTGAAGCAGCGGTCTTGTAGGCATAGCCGCCGTAAATCTCTGTCGACGTACCGCCGTCCAGCGTGACAGAACCGGCCGTATCCCCATCGGTAATGGAAACGGTATTATACGTACTGCCTGTAGAAGAGTCCGTAGTGCCTAATCCGGCTGCATAGCCGCCATAGATACGATAGGAATTTGTGAAATCCGTACCTGTAATGGAGACCGTATTATGGCTCGCGGCGCCTTTCTTGGTATAGCCGCCATAGATATACCTGGACCCTGTGCTGCCACCCGTAAGGGTAACTTTATTTGTGCTGGCATTGCCGGATGTCGTCACATTGCCACCGTATATATAGCCCGTTATGTCGGATCCGCTCATATTGACTTCATTGCTTGCAGCATTACCCGTACCTGTCTGGCCGCCAGTCACTCCGGAAGAGAATGTACCATTTGTGACCGCCAGCTTATTCCCATCCGCATCGCCAGATGACGTAAATCCGGCAATGACGCTGTCAGCGGCATCTGTATTTGTCAGGGACAGGGAATTATCCGAGCTTCCTGTCGTACCATAACCGCCGTAAACTTCTGTCTTGGTTCCCAACGTGCTGTTTGTGATCGTCACTTTGCTGCCCGATGCTTTCCCAGAAGCCGAATAGCCACCAAAGACATAGGTAGTTACTGTATCAGAACCGATTTTTGAATTATTGACGATAGCGATATTCTCCGTGGCATTACCGGAATTTGTCCATCCGCCGATGGCGTTATTGGCAAAGCTGCCGCTTTCTACATCAACCGTATTTTCGTTCACGTCACCGCTGGGCGAATATCCGCCATAAGCGGCGCCGGTGGCGCTTTTATTGGAAAGCGTAACCTTATTGCCTGAAGAGGTGCCTGCTGTTTGGATACGTCCACCATAGACGAGCGTCACCGTACTGCCGTCCAATGTAGCTGTATTTCCTGATACAGCCCCACTTGCAGCCTGTCCTGCACTGGCATAACTGCCTGTCTGCCCAGTAAGGGAAACTGCGTTGCCGGAAGCCGTGCCTGCCCCTGTAAAAGCAGCGGTAAAGACTGCGTTAGGATTCAGGGAAGCACTCGACACATCGATTTTATTTCCTGTCGCGTCACCATTTGGCGTATAGCCGCCGTATAGATAAAGTGCGCCGCTGTCCGCACCTATGGTGCCACCTGTAATGTTGATTTCATTGCCCGTCGCAGCGCCGGAACTTTGCGCAAGGCCGCCAAAAATCCGGAGTGCAGAAGAAGAGGAAGTATCCAAGGTTCCCGACTCGATGGTCACTTTATTTTCCGAGACCGTGCCGGTCTTTACGATGCCGCCATCTATATCGATACTTTTGGCTGCTGATGAACCAATGGCGGCTCCGTTGATATCTACGCTGTTGCCGCTTACTGTGCCAGCGCCATTCACCTGAGCGCCTTTGATCTGCAGTGTATCTGCACTGCCAGAAGCGCCAATGGAGCCGCCGGTCAGGCTGACACTGTTGCCGGAAGCCGTATCGCTCGTACCATCTACATCTACATAGGCGCCAATGAGAATGTCATAGCCTCCCTTGGCATCCAGCGTGCCGCCGGAAATGGTGACACTGTTTTTGGAAAGCGTGCTGCCCGTGCCAAGGTCATACGCACCATAGACGTAGTTGACACTGCCAGCCGCCTGACCGAAGGTACCGCCGGAAATGGTGACGCTGTTGCCGGAGATATCTTCCTGGTTGCTCTGGGAATAGGCCCCGATAATGCGATTGCCATACTGTACGGCAGTTTCCCCAAAGGTGCCTCCGGAAATCGTCACACTGTTATTCGTGTTCGCACCCCCGCTACCAGCCACGTTAGTGTTGGCACCAATGACAGACATACCTTGGGGTCCACTGCCAGAGGCACCACCATTAATGGTTCCCCCTTTTATGATGACTGCATTGCTGTCCGCACTACCTGCATCAGCTTCACCGCCAACTACCTGTCCATTGACTACAGCCGTATCGCTGATTGTCACCTGATTGCCGTTTACATCCGCATTTCCTGCCGTTCCTGTGAGGTTCCAGTTATACGCACCCCAGACGTACGTCGCCGAGCCGCCGCTCATGGTTACTTCATTGTTTTCTGTAGAACCGCCGGCGGTTCCCTTGTAATCCAATCTGGAACCTAAGGAGCTGAAATCATCAATCAATGTATTACTAAGGGTAGTAACACCGCCTACAGAGGCGCCACCGGCTAGTTTATTGACGGAACCACCGCTCATCGTGACCTTATTGCCTGAGGCGCCGCCGTAATCAGTAACACCGCCGGCAGCTAGTTCAGATACACTGCCGCCGCTGATAGAGAGCGTATTCGTGTTGGCATTGCCTGTACCGGAAATACCCCCAGCCATGACTGCTACCGAGGCGGTACCGGAATCCGTAACGGATAAATTTGCCTCATTTTCCGTCACATTAGCTGCGATAGAAAGCCCGCCGGCGGCTACATTAGACACAGTACCGTCGCTTATAGTAAGCGTATTACCGCTGACCGTGTCGGCTTTGATACTGTCAGTCATGGCCTTTTCTACGGTTGTGACCGTACTACCACCGATAGCACCGTCTATAGCACTGCCATCATCCACAGTAAGCGTGTTGCCACTAGCCGGTGTTGTACCATCGTTATTCCCTGTACTCGTACCGCCGCTTATAGTCACCGTAATAGGAACGGTAATAGTAACACTACCACTACCGTCAGATGAAATCACAGTACTGCCGCCAGATGTAACCACAGTAACACTGCCGCCAGATGAACCGCTGAAGGTTATTCCTTCGGCCTGAACCGGCGCACCTGGAAATCCCAGACCAGCTATACTGGCCAGGACGCATGCTGCTAAGACTCCGTTTTTCTTTCCCATAATGCTCCCCTTTCCTCATAAATATCAAAAGCAGAAGAAACACTAATTTAATCAAAACACATTATTCCTAAGAATTAGTTATTTTTTAATATAATATATAAGTTTATTTGCATAATCTATTTTTATACATATTCTATTATAGTCCTCTTGAGGACAAAATAACAATAAGGATTTATGCGTTGTTTTGTATGGTTACCCAACTATATATTATAATTAAAATGAATACGAACTTATCTTTTTAGCATAGTACACACATTTTTTCGTTGTCCTTTCGCTTCTTTTATGACGTGACAGGAATGGCACAGGACATATGAATAGAACTGGACTGGCAGGTTTTGGAAAAGGAGGGATGTGGTGGCATGACAGTAATTTATTTTTAAATTTTTCGGTCTTTTTTTCTTATAATGATTAGATATATAATATATCTTATAAGAATGTTTATGTGTTGCATCGGTTTTGGGTTTATATTGTATGATTATACGTAATGTATCGAAAACAAAAAGACTCCGGCAGAACCTGGGATTGGTT
Organism: Caecibacter sp. AF58-12pH5A; assembly: GCF_027681725.1. Classification (NCBI taxonomy): domain Bacteria; kingdom Bacillati; phylum Bacillota; class Negativicutes; order Veillonellales; family Veillonellaceae; genus Caecibacter; species Caecibacter sp. AF58-12pH5A. The sequence goes on from NZ_JAQDBC010000035.1 coordinate 23,023, forward strand.
CTGCCGGAGCATTTTGACTGTTTAGATTGCTTCCATCATGGAAGCAAAGTGCCAGGACTGCTTCGATTGGTTAAGACTGGTTAATTTACAGAGAAATTAATTGGACCAAATAGCATAATATACTTTTTCATAGAACGGTTGGGACCAAATGGACACACTGCTTTGCCAGCCGCCTTCGTAATCCGTGTAGCCATTTGCCTGGACGTACGTTGAATCTAATACCTTAAAAGTTTGATCTCTTCGTTTTAAAAGACATTGTTGTATGTAACAATCCCCTTGAGAATTCACCATTTTCACCCAGACAATAGCAGTATTTGCATCTTTCTGAACAGTAGAGTTATCTATAAAATAGGTCGTATTACCTTCGTTTCCCAAATAGTACCAGCGATTTGAAGACATATCGGCTTTATTTGGCCAAATAGAATTATAGAAAACCTCAGATGATGACTCAGGCCTAATACTATAAAAGTCTAAGTCAGATTTTGATTTGGCAGCAAAATTTTGATTAACTTTACCATCTGGTTCAACTGTATATCTTTTAACTAACGCCGTCGTTCTATTTTTACGGCTGACAATTACCTGCTGAACCCAACTGGATCCCTTTTTATCCGTGATTTTTTCCCATATAACAGCTGTGTCATCATTTTTTTCGACTGAAGAATTATCAACGTAATACGTGTCACCACTACTCGATGTACCTAAATAATACCAGTCTGCTGCCAAAGCCGAGCCCGTGCACAAGCACGCGAGCAAGGCCAAACTCAATAACGTTTTCTTGACTTTCAAATAAACCAACCTCCTAAATGTGAATTGCAAAACCAATAATAACCACTAAAGCATATCGCTGAAAGCTTTCTCGTGCTTTCTCCTCAGGAGAAAGACCTGCTACCATAAGTCAAGGGGTCAACAATAATTTTT
>NZ_JAQDBC010000036.1:0-22497 GCF_027681725.1 Caecibacter sp. AF58-12pH5A
ACTATATCATGCACTCTTAAAATTTTCAGTACTGGTCTGAATTCACAGGCCCATTATACACCAACAATGGTTGCTAAAGCGACAGGGCTTTGTGTCCCAAACAGAGAAATTGCTACAGCTACAGCAAGCTCGAAAAAATTTGATGCTCCAATCATTCCTGCAGGGGCAGCGATGTTATGTGGTAATTTCATGATTTTGCCTGCAAAATACGCAATGAAAAAGATTAAAAAGGTCTGCAAAACAAGAGGTACTGCAATCAAAATGATATGCAAAGGATTTTCGAGTATGACATTTCCTTGAAAGGAGAATATCAATATCAAGGTAAGCAGCAAACCAAGGGTGGTAATATTTCCAAACTTTGGTATAAATTGGTTCTGAAAATACGCTCTCCCTTTTCGTTTTGTGATGATATTTCTCGTTAAAATACCACCTACGAGAGGAATAACGACGAACAACACCACGGATAATATCAATGTGGTCCAGGGAATGGAAACTCCTCCAATACCAAGTAAAAAGGCAACGATTGGCGTAAAGGCAACAAGAATGATTAAGTCATTAGTTGCTACTTGCACAACGGTATACGCTGCATTCCCCTTTGAGAGGTAACTCCATACAAAAACCATAGCCGTACATGGGGCTGCCCCAAGTAGCACGGCACCTGCAAGATAATCTCGCGCAAGTTCTGGCGAAATCAAACCCTTAAAAATGACATAAAAGAAGAACCACGCAATGCCAAACATTGTAAAAGGCTTTATCAACCAATTTGTAACCCAAGTAACAAATAAGCCTTTCGGATTTTTTCCAACGTCTTTTATGCTCTGAAAATCAACTTTTAACATCATAGGGTATATCATTAGCCAAATTAAAACCGCAATAGGAATTGAAACATTTGCATATTCAAAATGGCTCAAAAAGGCAGGAATACCAGGTAGGTATTTTCCTATCAATACGCCCATTACCATGCAGAGAGCAACCCATAATGTCAGATACCGCTCAAAAAAGCTAATTCCGACAGATTCTTTAGCCATATTATCATCCTCTAACTTTTTGCAGAATTTTAATTACTTCATCAGCCTTGAGTACTTTTCCATATGACACAACCTTTCCGTCAATGACAAGAGCTGGGGTAGTCATTACGCCATAAGCCGCAATCTGTGTAAAATCAGTGATATGATCGATAGAGGTATCCATATTAAGTTGTTCTAACGCTACTTTTGTAGCGGCTTCAAGCTGATTACATTTTTCGCAACCACTCCCCAATATTTTAATGCTTGCCCTCTCTTTTTCTGCTTGTTCAGCTTTAGTCATACTTTCTGCATTGCAGTTACCACCACAGCAACAAGCAGAGGTTTCTTCTTTTTTATTTTTTCTTCCAAATAGCCACATAATAATATTCTCCTTTTCGATGAATGTTTTATTTGCCAGCAACAATCGTTGCTTTCCGCCTATATAAGAAAATGATGAAACATATTAAATAAATAGCCAACAACGATGATGCCACCTGTGCAAATACCGATGAACAAGGCAAGCAATTTCGGCTTTACTGCTTTTCGAAGCATAATCAATGAGGGCAAAGACAAAGTCGTAACTGCCATCATAAAAGATAAAATTGCACCAAGTTGTGCACCTTTGGCAAATAAAGCTTCCGCAACAGGAATTGTACCGAAAATATCTGCATACATAGGTATACCAACAAGAGTAGCTAAAATTACAGAAAGCGGATTATTGCTACCAAGTACAGTCTCAATCCATGATTGTGGTATCCAATTATGGATGAATGCTCCAATGCCAACACCTATCAAGATATAAGGAAATACCTTCTTGAAAGTGTCTACAACCTGTTCCCACGCATATTTTATTCTGTCATAAATTGTTAAATCAGGAGCCTCGATATCTACACTACCTGCTGTCTTAATGTATTGCTCAACGTAGTTTTCCATATGCATTTTTTCAATAATTGTGCCACCGACAACGGCAATTACCAAACCAACAAGAACATAGACAACGGCAATTTTGGAGCCAAATATGCTCATTAATAGGACAAGCGAAGCTAGGTCAACCATTGGGGAGGAGATAAGAAAAGAAAATGTTACACCCAAAGGCAACCCTGCACTTGTGAACCCGATAAATAAAGGGATAGATGAACAAGAACAAAATGGGGTAACTGTTCCTAGTAAAGCTGCCACGATATTGGCACCTACACCATGGAAACGCCCTAAAATCTGCTTACTTCTTTCAGGAGGAAAATAACTTTGGATATACGAAACGAGATAGATCAAAACACACAGTAACACTGTAATTTTAACCGTATCATAAATAAAAAACTGAATACTTGCTCCTACGTTACTCTCAATATCGAGTCCAATAGCAGATAAAGCATTGCCAACTTCTTCATTAAGCCACTTCATGCCTAAAATTTGATTTTGAAAAAAATCCCAAAATGATTCCATAGGTTTCAATAAAATCCTCCGTTTCATCGACACATTGCAATTTGTCGATATAATGTTTATTGTATAAGCCACCAAAAATTAGGTGGCTTATTAGTCTATACAGCTACATTTCGTTTCGCTTGCTACAGTTGTGATTTGATTAAGAAGTTCCTTTGCATGGGCAACTCCTACTGGGTTGAAAGAATAGTACGTCCATTTGCCCTCTTTGCGTCCAACCACTATTTCCGCATCGCACAATATTTTCATATGATGAGATAAGGCTGGTTGTCCGATATCAAGTTGTTCCAATAACTGACAGGCACACTTTTCTCCGTTTTGTAACAAACCTAAGATTTTTAATCTGTTTGCGTCACAAAAGGCTTTGAATATCTTTGCGTTTTGTTCGTTTTCAGTCATTCTCGATTCTCCTTTCCTTTTTGTCTCCACCTTATTATACATATCATATTGGAGAATATCAATATGACAAATGAATTTTTTCTGCTGACTATGTTGTATTCTAATTCTTGTGTGGCAATTTATCTTCTCCACATATTCCTTTGAAATGAACTTAAAGGATAGAGGAAGCCCAGCCTTAAGAACCACAAAAAGCCCTGCCAAGCAAAAAAATCGCAAGGCAGGGCCTTTCTTATACCTTGATTTCCGTCCCGTCCTTGAAGGTCACTCGAATATCGTCCTTGCTGTATACCGTGACAAAATCCACCAAACTCCCCCAAAGCCGGATATCAAATTCCTTGATGATATCTTGCTTTTGGATGTCCTCCATGAATCCCTCCATCTGCCGGCTCCGTGCCTTTCGGTACTGGATGGTTTCACAGGTTTTATCGTACTCCATCTTCACCGTTTCATATCGACTCACGATTTCACTATAGTTCTCGTCGTAATTCGTTTGGTTCTGCGCCACACGAGCATTTTCGGCGATGAGCTGCTCAACCCTGTCGGCGAGAATATTTAAATCGGTGCTGAGCCTGTCCCGTTCTTTTTCAAGTTCAGTTGTATTCGTGAATCGTTCTTTCATTAACTGGATGTTTTCTAGAATTTCCGCTTTGTTTTCGATGAGTTGATTCATTGCCTTTACAAAGATGTCCTTGATGTCATCTTCCGTCAAGTGAGGAGTCTTACACTGGTCTTTAAATTTATGATTGCATTGGTAGATGACTCTTCGATATTTGTCGTTAGAATGCCAAACCTTGGCTCCGTACCAACTGCCGCACTCACCGCATTTTATCCGGCTTGAAAAAATCGATATGCCACTGTAGCGACATTTGCCACCACGTCTACGCTTGAGTTCTTCTTGCACCCAGTCAAAGACGCGAGGACTGATGATTGCCTCATGGTTATTTTCGACATAATACTGTGGTACTTCCCCTTCATTCACTTTCGTTTCTTTGGTGAGGAAATTGACCGTAAACGCCTTCTGTAAAAGAGCATCTCCCTTATACTTTTCGTTTGAAAGGATACTTTTTATCGTACCTGGATGCCATATCTTCTTTTTACCTGGCGTTTCTAATCCTCTCGCCGTCAGTTCCTTTGCGATGGAGTGGCAAGTGTAGCCATCTAGGAATAATCGATAAATCAGTTTGACCGTTTCTGCCTGCTCTTTATTGACGACGAGATTCCCATCGGGTCCTCTGTCGTATCCGAGGAAATGGGCGAAGGGAACACTCACTTTTCCATCAGCAAACCTTTTCCGATGCCCCCAAGTGACGTTCTCTGAGATACTACGACTTTCTTCCTGTGCCAAGGAACTCATGATGGTGATGAGAAGTTCTCCCTTGGCATCAAGCGTCCAGATATTTTCCTTCTCGAAGTAAATCTCGATACCCTTGTCCTTGAGCTTGCGCACGGTCGTCAGACTGTCCACGGTATTTCTCGCAAAGCGACTGACGGACTTCGTGACGATGAGGTCGATTTTACCATCCATGGCATCCTTAATCATCCGCTTGAACCCATCTCTGTGACGGGTATTCGTTGCCGAGATGCCTTCATCCGTATAGATGCCGGCGAACTCCCAGTCGTCTCGACCTTTGATATAATTCGTGTAGTAATCCACCTGTGCTGTGTAGCTAGTCACCTGATCGTCATGGTCGGTTGAAACCCGTGCATACCCTGCAACCTTCCGCTTCGTCCGGCTATTAATTGGAGCCGCTGTATATTTACTGATGGTCGCAGGTATCGCTCTTACTGTTTTTGCCATCGGTTATCCTCCTTCCGCCATTCTTCTTTTAATGCTTTTATTTTTTCATGCTTATAAGGATCATTGCTTTTGGCAACTATCATGATGTCACTCATATATGAGCGGTACGCTTTCTCGTGGTAGAATCCTCGTCTTTGCTCTTTGTATTCCCGTTCTACTGTATGACCGTCTTTAAAGAAAAAGGTAATCCTGTTATTTAAGATGACCTCTTTATCTAGCAGCTCGTCCATCTGCTCTTCGTTGAAAGCCTCTATACCGAGCACATCCGTCACAAGTCTTTTCATAGTGCTATCCTTGATGGCAGAATTGCCACAGGCGTTCCCACACCGCCAGTGTCGCTCCTTTTCTCCATCTGCATAAGTGTGACTCTGGCTTCTGTAGTTTTCGCCACAATTTCCGCACTTGATGACACCTGTGAATTCATTGAAATGATGCCGGTTGGGATTCGTGCTTTTCTTCTTGTGTCGCTCGCCCCATTCTTTCCTCCGTTCAGGCGTCCACCAATCCTTCCGTGCCGTGGAAACCCATCTTCTCGTGATTTCCTCTCCATTTTTTAGGTGAAATACCATCACATGATGCTCAGGAACAACGATTTTATCTACCTTGTTTAGAAAGGTTTCTTCATCAAATTCCGTAAGCCCCAAGACTTCTGTGCATTCCTTTATCAGCACCTTGTTTTGGAGAACTCCTTTTGAAGCACAGGTACACCCCTTATGTTTATGAGAGCCACAGATCCAATAATCTTCTTTTCTATGCACATTCTTTCGAACCGTATGCATAAAACTTTTCCCGCAGATACCGCATTTGATTTTCCCCGTAAAGCAGGTCGTATTTAATGCTTTATTCGCGAAGGGGCCTAGGGCCTTTCGTCTTGCCATTTCGCTCTGCACATAATCGAAGGTTTCTTTATCGATAATAGCTTCATGTGTATTTTCGACATAATATTGGGGTAACTCGCCCCTATTTTTCCTTCTGTGTTTTAAAATAGGGTCTGAAATATATTCTTTCTGTAAAAGCAGGTTTCCCGTATAGACAACATTGGTTAGGATAACCCTAATATTCGTATCCATCCAAGGGTATCCGCCTCTTGTCTTAATGCCCTCTGCCGCAAATTCCCGCTCCGTTTCTAGGCGAGATTTCCCATCTAGGAAGTTTTGAAAGATGCGTTTTACAATCGCCGCTTCTTCCGGAACAATGACAAGGTTATCCCCTTCCCATCGATATCCATAGACGCGGAAGTGACCGTTGGGCTTTCCCTTCTCGAATCCTTTCTTGATGCGCCATCTGACGTTTTCAGAAATGGACCTGCTTTCCTCCTGTGCAAAGGAGGCGAGGATACTCATCATGAGCTCCCCATCACCGCTCATGCTTCGAATGTTTTCCTTTTCGAACCACACTTCAACGCCTATGTCTTTTAACTGGCGGACGGTGCTTAAAAGGTCTACGGTGTTCCGAGCGAAACGCTGAATGGACTTGGTGAGGATGAGGTCGATTTTTCCATCCTTTGCGTCCTGCAGCATCCGCTGAAATTCCTTTCTCTTTTTCATCCCCGTCCCCGAGATACCATAGTCCGCATAAACTCCTGCATATTCCCATTCTGGGTTCTTTTGAATGAAATTACTGTAGAAACTTACCTGCGCCGAAAGGGAATGGTGCATCCGCTCCGATTCCATGGAAACGCGGGCATAGGCTGCGACTTTTTTGCGTTCTCTTATGCTAGGTAATTTTTGTTCAATTTTGCGAATCCTCCGCATAGCATCAACTCCTTTCGACACCATATATCACTCTGTTTGATACAAATATCAAGTATATAAATCGCCGAAAAACGGCTCATAGCGTTTGATGATTTCCTTCTTGAAATCTCGGTACTCTTTCTCGGTGATGAGCTTATCCTCTAGCATCGTCCTTGCTAAGTAAAGCGTCATCTGAAAGGCGGATTCATTTTCAAATGTGGTCTTATCCAATGTCCACATCCCCAAACCGATGAGCGATGTAGCAGGCATGGGAGCAGAACTTCCGATGGCGATTGCCGTAGGTCGTAAATTCTTTTCCGCAAGTAGGACAAGTAAATGTGTAGACTGCTTTTCTTTTTACGAGATTTAGGTGTGCGTTCCACCACTTGTTTCGACACGCATCCGAGCAGAACCGTTTCCGCTTCCGTTTTGGATTTTGATGGATGGGCTTTCCACACGTCTCGCAAACGCCTTCAGCAGTTTGTGCCACGAGACTATTACGCCTACAAAAAGACTTTATGGTATTGATGGAAAGGTTTAGTTCCGTTGCAATCCTACCATACCCTACCCCTTCACGGCGCAAGGCAATAATCTGCTTTCTTTGTTCATCCGTCATGTTCATCCCTCCTAGAAGATAAAATTTGCCTTCTACAGGTATAAGGACAGATAGAACTGTTTTAAGAACCACAAAAAGCCCTGCCAAGCGAAAAAAAATCGCAAGGCAGGGCTTTTCTTATCTTGCTATGTGATGGAGGATAAACGCACCGACAATACTCATCCATATTGTGCGTTCCCGTTTAAGGCGTCTCTGTGCTTTCTTCTCCTCGGCGATAGATTCTTGTAATAATTTGTTGGCAGTCGCGAGTGAGTCTTTCTGCTTCATCAATAAGGTGTCCGCTTCGCTCAGCTGACTCTTCAATACGGTCATCTGATTCTTTTGCAGCTCCGATTCTTTCCTCGACTCCTCGATTATCGTCTGCAATCGACTCAAGTTCGATTCGAGCGTCTTGAGTTCGGTTGCTGTCACTTGGTACGTTTTCTCTGCCGCTAAAGAAGTAGAGGGCAAGAAGGAGAACGAGAGCAACAACAAGGAGAATAGGAGCGTGAGCCTTGAGCCAAGTTTTACAAACCTCATACATCGTCACTCCTCCCCACAGAAATAATCGGTCACGCCACGGGCGATGGCTCTAGCAATAGTGTCCTGTTCATGGATGAGGAGCTCCACATCACTGTCATTGGAGATAAAGGCAATCTCCACAAGGACTGCAGGCATTTCCGTATGCCTCAAGACGATGAGGTCAGGACGCTCTTTAATGCCACGGTCTGTCGTGTCAATGCTTGTAACAAGCTGATTCTGTATGGCTCTTGCGGCACGCTCTGCTTTCCCACCAAGCCCGAACACCAAGGTTTCCGTCCCATTAGCCATTGCGCTTCCTGCACTGTTGCAGTGGATGCTGACAAAGAGATCGGCTCCGCTTTCGTTGGCACTAGCACAGACTTCGGGATACATGGGGCTTTCCCCTACGAGGTTATCCGATTGGAGCGTTTCCACTTCTACGCCGGCATAGGTGAGATACCTTGCCACAAGAACGCCAATATCGCGGACGATGCTTGCCTCCTGTACGCCATATTCGTTATTGACCGCACCAGGGTCAACGCCTGGATGATGTCCCGGATTTAAAAATACTTTCATTACTTCCCACTCCTTTTAAGTAATTCAACAAGTCCCTGCACGGCTTCAATGCCGGCATCATTTAGGTTTTCAATAATGCTCAGTAGCTCCGTCAGCACCAAGTAGCTGATAACCATGGATACCACCCACACTGGTTTTGCCATTTGGAGCATGGCTAAGTCAGCCGTAGCGGCTGCCACGGTACAGATGATATAGACGGCAATCTTTCCGATAAATCGATGCTTCATTACATCGGAAGAAATCAGCCCTTCACTGCGTGCTTTCTTGATACCCTTAATCATGGCAAGGACATTCGCCTTTTCTCCTCTTTGGACGAGACGGGCGTGGCTGATGCTCATCCATCTCGTAAAACAGTCTAAGAACACCAAGAACGTGAAGGCATAAAACAAAACGGCGTGCTGATGAAAGAGGAGAACCATCAGCCCCGTTCCAAGGAGCTTGAATGGTCCTCCTCCCAAAAGCGTATTGACCGTTCCCGTCATGCCCATATAAATCGCTTTGTAATCCATTAAATCATCCCTCCTACTAGTCCCCCTAAATCAATGGTTCTTCCCTTGTAGCGACAATTTGGATTTCCCACATAGGCCGCTTCCGTTGGAATGTATGTAAACGTGACCTCGTTCTTTCCTTCCGTAAGTTCCTGCGTCTGCCCTGAGTGGCTAATATAAAGGGGTCTTGTCCAAAAATCCGAACGCAGGAGAAAAAAGGAAAGCATGACCTTTCCATCCGCAAGTTTTGCCGTAAGGTCACGAAGCGTCCAGCTATACTGCCAGTCAAGGGGATGGATTCTATCCACGGTTTCATGACGGAACTCGGAAAAGTTCGTCGTATCGGAGAGAAGTTCCAGTTCTCCTTCCGGCAGAAAGACTTTGACGTAAAGTTCACCACCACATTTATCAATCTGCATGAAGCCACGTTGCGATAAAGTGCTTAGCATTTCCCTTGGCGTCATATCAAGGACTTCAAGAATCTCACGGAAGTTATACAGTGCATACGTCTTTCCCGTGATGGTGTTATTAAGAACCATCGTGGACGAACCGTCACGCAAAAGAGCCGTATCGATGATGACTTCCTCTTCGTCGTGGAAGAAGTGAAAAACCGTTTCCTCGATGTTTAGCTTGATTCTTTCCTCACCGCGCCTTGGCATGGCATCAGGGAAAACAAATAGATGCATCAAAACCACCTCCCTAAAGCATCACAACTTGTGCAATGCTCGTCATAAAACCCGCGAAACCATCCGTAGAGCCGTTTATAGAAATAGCACTCAAGTTCATGGTTACTAGACTTGATACAAGCCGCCCCACACATCTCATAGAGATTGCAATGCTCGCAGTAAGGGAATCTTTCCCGTAGGAGCACTTGCATCCGTTCCTTTGTAGCATCACTAGGAATCTCGTCGTCTCGAATATAAAGGCAATTGAGATTCCTTCCATCTGCCGTGACCTTCTTGAGATTTCGGTGAATGCAGTACGTTTCGCCAAAAGAAAAAACTGCCTGCACTCTCGCAAACAGTCCTCGAAAAAGTCCCATATACCTTTGATTGACTACTCCGTATTTCTCAAAATCCGTGACGAGTTTTTCTACCCGCTCTTTCCACTGATGGTAAATGGAGTCCATATCCTCCTTCGTAAGCGCATACGCCTGATTCTTCTCCGACGTTTCGTGCATGATATGGGGAAAGAAGCTTATTGGTCTCCCAATGATCCGTTCCTTTTCAGCAAAGTTCTTTAGGATTTTTCCGAAGTCGGTATTGCCGTGATAAAGCGTGCAGGAAACGCCAAGCCATGGATAATCCATGACGTTTTGAAACGGGTCATATCCTCTTAAGCCATCTGCACCATCGTAGCTGATAACGACAAAGAAACGATGCTTTAAAAAGTAGTCCCGATACTTTGGAAAAAGAATGCCGTTTGTCGAGATGGAAAAGGACGCATGGGGCGCAGCATCGACGATTCGCTTGATTTCATCCATGTAAAGCGTCGGCTCGCCACCCATGAATTTCACGGTAATGTTGGGCCTACCCTTAATGTACTCAATCAGCCCGTCCGATACCTTGGGTTCGTTTTCCTCTATCTCGCGGTGACAATAGGCACAGTTTAAATTGCACCTACTCCCTAGATAAATCGTGATTTTTTCCATCTCACTCACCTATGCGGAGGTTGTACTCGTTCCACACCTCGTACCACTTCCTACCGAGTTTAATCTTGCATTCTCCCGTATGGCCAAAAGGATAAAGCCTAAATGTTCCTTTACCGTTTACAAGCCTCACTCGTCTCGAATTCACAAGACCACAAGAGGAGTCTACAAATACTTCTTCATTATCGATGTCCCTTGCCAGCGGTGTTTCAAAGGAGCCTTTGTATTTCTCAATCGTGAACTCAAAATAGTCCTTTCTCTTTGGAAGGATAATTGGAACGGATGGATCGCCCAAAAGAACCATGCCCTTTCGGTCTGCTTGGAACGTAACATCCCCACAGGATAGAGAGTAGCTATCCCAGAGCATCATCCGAGGATGCTGAAGCATAGGAAGGGACTCGCTTGAAAACGTTCCTACTTCGTACGCTCCATCCATCTCAATTTCAAAATTCTCCGCCCGCCCTTCAAATACACGGATGATGAGGTCACGCTCACCTCCGCTAATGATGCCCGTATCGATTTGAAGAACATCCGCTTCCGTGTAGAGCTGAATCATATCGGTATAATCCATGCGGATGGCCGTTCCGATGCGGTTCATGGAAAGAAACTTATAGTCCGAGCGATGAATCGTCCGGAAACTTTTCACCTTGCTATTAGGCTTTCTGCAAAAGACATAAGAATGGTATGAACCCAGTTCTTCAATGATGTCCATCCCTGAGTAACCGAAGGTGGGGTCATGCACTTCCGCACTGAAAAATGTGCCGTTTAAGACGATTTTTCCCGCTACCGTTGCATCGCTATCTTCGTTAAAAAGGATTTTAATCATGCTGCACCTCCACTCCGTAGCCGTTTACGAGAACCGTATCGCCACTAGAAAGGACAAGTTCATAGCCTTCCGTTGCACTAATCTTTACGAGTTCATCAGGCACATTGCTGCTTGTCTTATGCATCATGACCGTACCCGCTTTCGCTTCCTTCATGCCGTAAGCCGTAAGAATCGCCGTCCCTTCTTTCACGACAAGGGACGGATTTTGCTTAAACTGAAGTCCATTCCTAACTTTCTTTTTCGTCACGCACACGACCTTAGCGGGGATGCGCTTTGCCGTAATGACCATATCTCCCTCCATAAGGGATGCAATGGAGACAGGACCTTTCATCGTTTGTACATTTCCCTTGATAATCATCGTTTCACCTCTTTTTTTAACCACCATCATCACCGCAATTGCAGTTACAGTTGCTTTTATATCGCCACTGGTACTGTTGGCATTTCTGACAGGATTGGCAGGTCTGACACTTTTGGCAAGCCTGACATCCTTGACACGCCTGACAAGACTGGCATGTATTTCCGACCTGACAAGTCTGGCAGCAGTTGGCTTCACAGCAATTTTCAGAGAAGCCCTTTTCCAGTGTATGAATTGCGCTTTGAAGGAGTTTGACGTTGACGCTATTCACCTTCTCGTAGGTCATCTTGGACACATCCACGGCAATGGATGCATGAGTAGCTAGTGCCGTAATGGCTGAAGCAATTTCCGTCAGATGCTCTTTTTTGATGGCGGTATTTCTCGATATTTCATCTTTATAATCCATACTCACCCTCCATCATCGCTACAGTTACAATCGCAATTGGGCTTTGTCCATGAGCATTGCCAGCAGTTTCCACTATTCCCCGACTTGCACTGGACTTGGCAATAGACACTGTATTTCTGACACCCTTGGCACGACGTACTTTGACAGGCTTTCGACTGACACCTCTCACAGGTTTGGCATCCTTCGCAGCTTTGGCAATAAATGCAGTTTCCGCAGTTATCTACGTTTTGAGCATATCCCTGTAATGCCTTAATGGCGGCGCGTAGTTCTTCCACATGGATGGCTTTCACCTTAAGAGGGCTCGCTTTTTGAATTTCTGCTTCATCGGTAAAAACCGTTTCCGCGATTTTTTCGTTAAGTCCCATCTCTTTCACCACCCATGCGCCTACCATATTCTTCAAAGGCTTGAATGACCGGAACGGCAAGCGCCTTCTTTAGCTTGCAGTACGTTTCCTTTCTTGCCTTATCCGTCACGAGCTTGCACCCACCCTTGCAACAGGAAACGGCAGGACACTCTAGGCATTTTTCTCGATGCCGCATCGTCGGATCGCCTTTTAAAACCGCCTCCATATACGAAAAGAAAGGCGTGTGAATCGTCCCTATCTTTTCGCTTGTGTTATGGCAAGGATAGAGGTTTCCCTCTACATCCAAATTGAGTACCGTAAAGCCATTACCGCAAGGGGCGGTATAGCGATTCCACGCGCCGTTTTTCGTGATGTAAAAATCTCGAAGCTGTTGAAAGAACCGTTCAATATACACGAGTTTCGTGTAGTCCCTCGCCTCCTGCACGCCACTAAGGCTTGCTTTTAAATAGAGCGTTGCCATCTCGTGCATCTCTCTCGCCACGCGGTCATAGTCCACATCAAGGAGCGATTTTTCCATAATCCCCGTGTCGAAGATGGCATCAAGGTTAATGCGCACCTTATAGCCATGCATCTTCTCATATTCGTCCGAAATAGCCTGAAAGGCCGTGAGAAGTTCCATGGGATATGCCCTTGATGAAATAACGCCTGATAACCCTAGCCATTTAAGGCGAAGAATCCTTTCCTTGAGCACAGATTGCGAAAAGACATCAAAGAGCCGTGTTTCCTTCGTGTGATAACCATCCCAAGAAATCGTCACGGGAAAGTCATTTGCATTAAAGAAATCCACCATCTCATCGGTCAGCGCTCGACCGTTCGAGATAGTGGAATAGTTACATTTAATATGCCGTCGTTTCGTTTCACTCACGATTTCCTTGATAACTGAAAAGTAGAGGAGTGGCTCGCCGCCATAAAACTGGAGGTGGATGCCCCGCTCTCCGTTTTCTTTGGAAAGTTCCTCAATGAAGTCGTAAATCTCCGGATTTACCTTAGAGGATAACGACTGATGCACCAAGGGATGCTGCAAGCAGTAAACACAGTTCATGTTGCAGGAATTTCCGAGCATAATAAATACCGTCTCTACATGGCGTTTTAGAAAATTACCCATACCTACCTCCCAACGAGAATCTTGATACGACGAAGGTTCTGCGCATTATCGGCGTATAAAATCCTCCCTACGCTCTGACTTGTATCTTCCCCAGGTAGTGCCATCCGTCCGACACCTGGCGTTTCTGACGGAATGACGAAAGCACCTGCTTCTGCCTTTCCGCTAAAACGAACATGGACGCGGCCCATCAGTGCCACAGGGATAAAGCGGTCAAGGTTCTTTTCAAGAGGATTTTCTCCCTTTTCTGCCGGCTCGCCACCGATAATCATGGCAAATTCATTTGATTCAACACCTACGACGCATTTACTCTTATCCGTTGCCCTGACGTACCGCTCATACGTTGCCGTTTCATCAAGGGCAATGATGTCGCCTGCCATGGTATCACCCCCTCTGGGGAAGAACTCAGCGTAGTCGTTGTAATAAGCGTTATACAACTTTGACGCCGTAAGAGTCCCCGTAATCGTCACGTTGCCATTTGCATCCGATGCCACGAACCGACTGTCGTTTCTAAGGTCGCTCGTCTTTGCGGGGATAGATGGTTTATTTATAAGGTCGGCATAACTTCCTGTTTTCGCAACACTTGGAAGGGATTCAAAGGCACCTGTCATTTCCTCTTTTGTCGCATAGGTTTCCGTGATGACCTTTCCCTCTCCGTCCTGCATGGCTTTTGTTGCCGATACGGCGTTTGCCGTAGCATCGAGTTTCTTGGAGAGTTCCTTTGTCATGGTCGCTGCAAAGTTTGGATCTCGCCCAAGAGCATCGGAGAGCTCCTTTAAGGTATCAAGGGCATCAGGACTGCCACCTACGATGGTTTCTATCTGAGTGGCGATGCTTTCCTTTACATAGGCTACGTTTGCAATTTGCTCTGTGTTTTCGCCACTTGCCATAGGAGTTGTAGGCGTTCCCGTAAAGGCAGGGCTTTCCACATCCGCTTTTGCAGTTAAGTTCGCTTTCATCGCCTCGAGTTTTTCCGTTGCACGCTCTGCACTTTGCTTTGCGATAGTCGCATGGTTTTCAGCAGATGTTTCAAAAAGCCTTGCTGCATTTGCGTACTCTTCTGCAGCATCCCTCGATACATCGGCTTCATTGGCCATAGCCGTTGCGAGAGCAGCTTTTTCTCCGGCAAGGTTCGCCCATGCTTTCGCAGACTTTGCACCTTCTGTTCCATCCGGTTTCTCATCGCTTTCCGCCCATGCCCTTGCAACATTGCACCATACTTTTGAGGAACGTGCGCCTTCTACGCCATCAGGCTCTCTTTCCCCTTCTGCCCACTCCCTCGATACCTCGCTCCAAGATTTTGATGAGCGCGTTCCTTCACCTGTGGGTGCTTCCGTGCTTTCTGCCCAAGCCTCGGAGAGGTTTCTTGCTTCCTCCGCAGCTCTAGCAGATTCCTTTGCCTTTTCGGCGTATTCTCTTGCGACTTCGGCTCCGTAGTAGCCAACGGTCACTTCGCCACTTGTGGCATTATTTAAAGCCGTTACTTCAATTTCAGCGTCAATCGACATGATGTGCCACCCCCTTAATCATGAAATAAGCCGTCCAAATGAGCGTCTTGATTTGATGGGTCTTTCTGTTGATGAGTACCACATCGTACACATAAGTGTCCGGTGGCAAACTGTCGAGTTCCCCCAGTTCGATGCTGAGGTCTATGTAATTGTAGCCTGCGTGATACACATCTTTAGAAAAGACCACATCCGTCGAGTTGGACGTTGCCTTGATGGAAAAACGGAACATATCATCTGCCGTAAGGACGTAATCCTTAAAGGTAAACCGCAGAGTATAGGTGTCGTACTGAGATGCTTCGATATTAAAATTTTGGTCAATTGAAATCATGTCATCACCTCAGCCCCCGTCATCACTACAGTCACAATTGCAATTAAACCGCTGCGTTCCTCTCGTAAACTCAAAGGTCTGGCTACGGTTAATGAGTTCTTGTAGAACCTGCCTTAGCGTATATGTTCCTGCAGGAACGCCTGTATGTTGCTTTAACCGGACATAGCTTGACGACTTATTGCCACTTCCGCTTGTTTCTGTTCGGTCGTAGGTTTCTGCAAAAGCCATGGTAAATTTTGCATTTCTTTCCCGTTGCACAGAACTTGTGACCGAAATTTCAAGCATATCTTCTAGCCTGCTATCGACGAGCGTTCCCGTCCCGTTATAGGAAACGGTAACGGTCTTTCCTGCATCGGAAGCGTTAAAGAGAAGCGTCCCCGTATTCCAGTTTTCAATGCCGTGTGCCGTTGTGTTGTAGTCCGGCCAGTACTGCCCCTGTGCCGGGGTTGCCGCCACTTCCGTCAACTGCGTGCCATCGCTAAATCGAACCATGACCGTTGATGGGTCGGTCTTTTGCGGTACTTCCTTTAGGCGAATCGTGAAGGGGCTTTGCGTTGGTATCTGATGGGTTTCGCCCGCGATTTTATGGATATCAAGGACGTTTAAAAATGGATTGAGCCGATAATCTACAATAGCCATATTTTTCCTCCCTTCTATGTTTTTAACTGCTTGATAGCCGATGCTTGGCTCTGCTCGATGTTTTTCGCATTGCGCTCAATGCTCGCTAAATAGGTATCAAGTGCAAAAACAGGCTCTCCCAGTGTCATATCTGCTGAGATGCCTGTTTTTGCTGAAACGGTGTATTTTACTTTTGTGATGGGGTACTCATAGGTTTTCCCATCAAGGGTTCTGATTTGTGCTTCGCCCATGGTGGTAAGGTGCCTTACGTTAAACGTTCCATCCACAAGGGGATATTCGAGCCTTACGCCACTGACCTTGGCGGAGCGAACAGGTTCTTTATATTGGGCAAGCTGATTTTCTCCCCATCTTCTAGCGTCACCCACCTCATAGGCAGAAGGTAGCGTTAACACCTTATCGCGCTTGCCGTACTTTGAAATGCTTTCTTCGTCCTGCACGACGCAAAGCCACTGCTCGCCATCATCATCGATATTGCCGCCCTTGATTCTTGCCCAGTTATAGATTTTCTCCGTGTTCCATGACGGAATATATTTACTGAGGTGTTTTCCCACCGTAAGTCGCGCTTCTTCATTGATGCGTTTTTCCCTCGGCTGAAAATAGAGGCTTCGGTATTCATCCACGCCATAGACGAAATCCACGGCAAAATCCGAAAGGGTCGCTAAGGCTTCCTTTGCCGTCACGCCATCAAAGACGAGTTTTGTCACCGTATAGCCGGCGTTTGCAATCTTGATGGGGTTATAGACAAGGCCATGGGTGTGTTCCGCTTTCCTTGCAATATCTCTAACAATATCGCCTGGATCCATGTTCTGATACGTCTCAAAAAGAACGAGGGTTTCAAGGCGATTGTAATACCCGTGAGCGACGAACTTAAACTCCGTCTCTGTCGTTCCTTCGATAGGACGGGTGATGATGTAGCCCGAGTACCACGGCAGTTCATCGCCAAAAAGGAAGATATCGATGCGTTGCATATAGGTAAGTTCACTGTTTTTCGGCAGCACCTTAAAAACGAGTTCACAACTTCCGCATCCCGTCGAGGAGATTTCAAAGGAGAGTTTACTCAGCGTATTGTTTTCAATGCCACTTCCAAAGAACGCTGTTTTCGTGCCATTTTCCGCATAGGCGATCACCGTGAACTGGTTCGGATAATACTTTCTGACCGTACCCTTTCCGTCAGATGGTTTGCCACTTTTCCCACCGCTTCCAGCGTAAATAAAGCGACCGAAAAAGCCACTCCCAAATCGGATATTCATAGAAACCACCTGTTGGTAAAGAGGATTTCAAGCCGTCCTGCACCGCCTGTGTAGTAGAGCGTGTTCTTTCCCGGCACAGCAGAAAGAAACTGCCCGTTAAAGGCGTTGATGCTATTGGCATTATCCCGCCACACCGTCCCTTCCTTGGCGTTTACCGTTGCCATGGAAGGAGCGATGAGGAGTGCATCCGTAAGGCGAAATTCCTTTAATGTTTCCTCATGCCACACCGTAATGTTTGGCATCTTATCCTTTGGAATAAAGCGGAAGGTAAAGGGCGTATCGACGCTTCCAAGGTTATGCACCACCATCTCTGCCTTCACGACATCCGTTAGAAAATCATAGACGGCTTTTGATTCCTGCCCCTCATAGCGGAAAGGGTCGGCAAGGAGGAGCGTTACGGTGATATTGCTCCGTCTCTGCTTAAATCCCTTTTGGTACTCGTGAGCGATTTTACTGATACCCGCCACGTTAAAGCATCTATCCTGCCTTCCACAGTAGAGCTTGTAATTCGTTTGGTAAAAATAACGGCAAGCACGGTTTAAAAGTTCATCATGCTCTGCTTCCGTTTCTGCCTGCATGGAAAACTTCACCTTGATGGTATGGCCTTTCACGAGACCATCCCCTACCACATCGCCACCGTGGGCAAAGGCTCTGTCCTCCATTTTGCTATTAAAGTCATAGCTTCCGGCATCGGAGAGAGACCATGCCACTGGCAAGGTGTATTCTCTGCCGTCCTTGATGATTTTTAGCTTATCTTCACTTATTTCTTTTTTAGGAAACTGCATCTCATACACCTCGCAATCCCGCAGCGACCATGCTCGATAGGTCTTGGAAGAGACTATCTGCGTCGCCTGAATTATTGATATCGCCGTAAATATTCTGCGTCACCGTATTCTGCTGAGCCGTTCCATTTTCTGCAATGCCCTCAGCAATATTACGGAACACGGCGCGGTTTAAAGGAAGGGCTACTTCATCATCCACACCTTCGCCGATGATGCCAAGGGTCGGTCTTGTAAAGTACCCGCCTTTGGCGTAACCTGGAATCTTTGCACCACTTTCGCCACCGGAACCTGTAGATGCCGCAAGGAGCGTCGTACCAAGAGCCGCGGCAGACGTTAAGATTCCCGTCACAGACCCCAGTGCTCTTGCTGCTGCCCCCGGATGCACCGTTTCATAAGCAACGGCAACAGGAGCCCATGCGGCAAGGGCGCTTGATGCCATGGCAGCAGACGATGCGGCTTCCTTCTTCTGAAGGCTCTGCCCCATGACGTGGCTTACGATCATCCCTGCTGCTTGTTTGGCAAAGTACTGAGCGATGACTTTAATCATGCTCTTTCCAAGTTCAGCAAAGGCTTGTTTGGCACTCTTTGCGCCCATTAGGATATTCGTAAAAGCCGTACTAAGACCACCGAGAGCCGTGCTATAAAGGTCGGATACAAGCTGCGCCGTTGTCATATGGGCTTGAAGAAATGCCTCTTGGTATGTATCCATCATCGTTTTCTGCGCTTCCATGTCGTTTAGACGAATGGCTGCTTCTTCCGTCAGCACTTCCTGCAATCGCTCCATATCAAGGGTGCGGTAGGCTTCATCAATATTTGCTTGTATATCCTTGCACTGCGTATAGTATTCAAGCCGTGCCTCCTCATAGGCTTTGTCGGCGTTGAGTTTATCTTCAAGAATCTGCTTATGGAAATCAAGCTGACCGGATTCCGTTTCCTCAAAAGCGATCTGCTGCTCTTTAAGGGCTGAAATAAAGGCTTCCTTCTGCGTGGTGTTGAGAGATAGGAAGGTATCGGAAAGTTTTTGCCACCGCTCCTCGATGCCTTGCACCGTCGTTTCATGTTCCTGTGAAATCTTGAGGAGTTCCGCTGACGCAGCATCGCTATTAACGGATGCGTCGCTTAATGCCGATGCATTTGCTGCCTGCAAGACCTCTTTGTAGATTTCCATCTCCTGACGAGATTCTTCCTGCAGGGCTTCGATGCGCTTTGAAGCGTAGAGCTCAGCCAGTCTCTGTTTATCTCGCTCGTAGTTTTCGTTTGCAGCACGGGACTTTTCCAGCTCATCCGATTCTTCCTTATACCAACGGTCGACAAGAGCAGACTTGGTGCTGAAGGTTCGCATCCATTCTTCCTCGATGCTTTTCGAGGTGGATTGGGCTTTTGATTCAAGCTGACTCATTCCAGAGGAAGAACCACCACGACCTCCACCACCGGAAGATGCGCCTCCTACAGGAGCACTCCCTCCACCGCTACCGGCAAAATTGGAGAAATCGGGAGCCTTCCATTTTGGCGTGGCGTTTTTATTTCCGCTTTCACCGGAAGTATCACCACCACTTTCTCCTCCAACACTGCCAAGTGCCTCATTCGTTTCCGTGATTTTGGCAATGAGTCCGCTGAGCCAGCTGATGGCTTTATCGACGAAGTTTGAGATTGTCCCCAAGCCTTTACTTGCCCAGTCCGACAAGACGCTATCTGCCATATTGCTAAAGACATCGCAGACGGAAGAAATGATGGAGGAAATGTATTCAGCCATGCTATTTAAGACGGAGCAGACCATATCGATGGCATAGGCGATGACCGAAACCATCAAGGTAAAGCTGTTGATGAGAAAGCCGATGTATTTCATGATGCCTAAAAAGGCAACCCCCACTACCGCACCGAAGGCAACAAAGACGGGCTTTAAGAGTTCAAGGACGGAGGAAATGAGACTTCCAAGCGAGGAAAAAGCGGATTTTACTTGTTCCCATGCGGACGTAAGGCTCTTGCTTTCAACGCCCATGATGCTCAGCACGTCTCTCACGCTGAGACCGCTCTGGTAAAAGGCGTAGAGTGCCGTACCGATTGCTGTCACCGTAGTGATAAAGGGCGCACACGCCGTCACCGCAGCACCAATGGCCACAAGGAAAGGAGCCATCATGGCAACGGCCGCAGCCCCTGCCGCATACATGGCAGGAATAGCAATCGCCGTGAGGGCTATACCAAGAGCGACGATGGCAAGTTGTGCTTCAGGCGGTACGCAAGATGCGATGGCTCCGCTAATGCCACTTTCCTCAATGTCCGTAGCAAAATTGCTCAGCCAGTCACCGATGGAACTAAAAAGCGTCGTAAGGTTTAGGGCATCGGCAATCTGAAGTCCTGCCTGTGATGCAACTTGTCCGATACCATCCATGAGGTTTGACCAAGTGCCGAGAATCGTGCTGCTCTGCTGCTCCATCATGCCACCATAGCTTGCTTCCATGCCGCCAACGAGGGCTTCAAGGGCCGTCTTGCTATCGACCATGCGCTTTGTGACCATGTCCTGCGCGCCTGCCACATCAGTCCCCAGTTTTTCTGCAAGCATCTGCCATGCAGGGATACCAAGTTCCGTGAGCTGCATCATTTCCCCGCTTGCGAGCTTCCCTTTTGCAGCAATCTGCCCCAAGGCAAGGGTCAAGCGATTAACGCCATCTTGTCCTGCACCGACACCTGCTGCAGCATCCCCCACCGCCGTAAGGGTGGGGATGATTTGCTCTGCCGTAAATCCAAAGGCGAGGAACTTTTGGCTTGCCTTGGTGACATCGTTAAACTCAAAAGGTGTATGTGCGGAAAAGTTCTGCAGTTCCTTGATAAACCCCTCTGCCTTTCCCGCACTTCCAAGAAGGTTCGTCATGGCAACCTGCACGCTCTGCAAGTCACCGCCCGCCTTAACGGCATAAACACCAAGCCCCACAAGAGCCGTACCCAAGGCACCGATGCCTTTTGCGACCGTCGAAGATAATTCCATCCCCTCCGAGCCAAAGGCAGATTTCAGTTGCCTTTTCGTCGCATTGATTTCCTTTCGTAAATCCGACGTATCTGCGCCGATTTTGACGAGTAGTTCTGCTACGGTTGCCATGCGTTTCCCTCCTTTCGCTTGGCATAGAAAGATTTAAAAAATTCCTCTCGCTCCATTTCTTTTTCTTCCTTGCTTTTCTTTGGAAGAAATGGCTCCATGAGTTTTTCAGGCGAGATGTTCTTTATCTGCGTCCCCATGAGATTTGCCGTAAAGTAGGAGGCGAGCCACAAAACATCCATACGCCGTTTTTCGTAGCCTTCGAGTAGCTTTATGAGTTCAAGTGGTGATAAATGCAGAAACTCATGGGGCTTTAAGGAGAGGACGCCATAGGCAACGCCCTCTGCCCATTCAAGCCATTCGTAGAAACTGACGGCATGGGAATCTATTCGTTTTTTCTTTCCTTCTCCAGTTCACCCTTTGCTTTATCCGTCAATTCCTCCGGAAAGAGTTTATAGTAGACGGCTTTTCCTAAAATGCCGGAACCTGCGATGCACTTGACGACGGGCATTTGAATATCCGTTTCAAGGTCGATGCCTTCGTCGATGAGTTTTTGCATCTTATCGGCATACTACTGAGGCGTGCGCATCTTATGGTGACGCAGGGCTACGCTTAGGATGATGGTGAGGAGTCCCAAATCGAGGTTCTGACTGCGGATGATCTCCCCTGCCGATTTTCCTGCCATGCGCTCGATGTCGATGAGCCGACCGATGTTGAGGTACATAAATTCATTTTCTCCAAAGAGCGGAAACTCAATCTTCTTCATGGCTTTCTCCTTTCTTCACGTCAGATAATGCCCCTGCACCGGAGAGCGTCCCCTTGAGAGTTGCCACATCGTCATGCGGCGTGGAAAGGCTGCACTCCGTGAGCGTTGCCCATCCCGTCACATAACTTTTATCCGGGTATTCAAACTTGATGTGTACTTGCTTTCCCGCAAGAAAGGCAGCTTCCAAAAAGCCTGCCCCTTCGTCTCCTGCTAGATACACGCTTTCAAGGTCGAGAGACCAACTACGAAGTCCCGGAATGGTGGATTTCCAACCACCGCTTGTCTTATCCGATGCATCGATTTCATCTGCCTTGCGGGAAAGGTCACCACTGCGCTGCCCGCCCACAAGCGTCCAAGTGGGATTTGCTTCCGTTGCGCCTGTGTTGACATAAATCAAATAATCCTTGCCGGCCGTAGCCGCCACTTTATTGGTCGGTTCTGCAAACGTCGTATAGGCCATTAGTTATCACTCCTCATGTTTTGTACTAACATTTCAAAGGAAATTACACCGTTATATCCGCTATCTTCCTCGGGATAGCTTTCGTAAAACTCCACACCCTGCGCATTGGAGTAAAACTCCTCCTCGGATAAATCCAATTGCTTGCTCGAAAGAGCATTGATGATTTTTTCCGCAAGGCTATTGATTTCATATCGTCCGCGATAGGTACTCCAAATATGAATCTGCACCGTCATGTGAATGATATCGTCGGACTTTGTCGATTTATCCTCGGCGTTGATATTGCCGAGCGTCACAAAAGGAAGTACTGCCCCTTCCGGCACGAAGTCATAGACAGGACAGGTACATTCCTTGCGTAAAAAGGCGATGAGCGCCTTATGGACAATATTGTTTGGAAGCCTTCTCATGGTTTTTTCACTATAATGGGCCTGTGAATTCAGACCAGTACTGAAAATTTTAAGAGTGCATGATATAGT
>NZ_JAQDBC010000037.1:0-22422 GCF_027681725.1 Caecibacter sp. AF58-12pH5A
TCGAGCCAGTGATCCTCATTCGTTTTTATAGGGGCGTTATTTCACAGCCCCTTTTTTCATGTTTTCTATAATCTGTACGCCAAAGGGACAGCGCGTTTCGCAGGCCCCGCACTGGATACATTCTCCAGCGTGGTGGGTGAGGAGCTGATAGTGGTCACGGACCGTTTCCGGGACCTCTCCTTGGGCGATGGCCAGGTTGAGGAATTTTGTTACGTCGGCAATGCTGATGCTCTTGGGACAGGGCGCGCAGTGGCCGCAGTACATGCAGTGGCCTTGCCAGCTGATCTTAGGGAAAGCGGCAAAGGCTTCAGCATAGTCTTTTTCTGCCTCTGTTGCCGTTTCGTAAGCCAGGCTGCCTTTGATGTCTGCCAGAGTGCGGGCACCGGACATGATACAGGCTACGGCCGGGCGGGTCAGGGCGTAGTGCAGGCACTGGATGGCTGTCAGTGCTTTGCCAGCCGGTGAGTATTGCTCGCTCAGGAGATCGCCGCCGCCAAAGGCTTTCATGACCGTAATGCCAATGCCCCGGCGCTGACATTCTTCATAGAGCTCCTGCCGTTCCGGGTCCATATTGACGAGCTGATTCTTGTAATTATCGGGAGCCCAGAGCTGTTCTACGTCATCGGTACCGGGCAACAGGTCATAGCAGGGATTGATGCTGAACATGAGCACGTCGATAAGGCCGCTGCGCACAGCCAGGAGAGCTGCCTTTGGGTTATGGCTGGAAAGGCCGATAGAGCGAATGACGCCCTGTTCTTTTAGTTTCTGGGCATAGGCCATGACGGGGCCCTTTGCGACGTTTTCCCAGTCTTTTACCTGATCAACGTAGTGGATCATGCCGATTTCGAAGTGGTCTGTCTGCAGGCGCGCAAGCTGGTCGGCCATGCCTTCCTTTACTTCATCAATGTTGCGTGTACGCTTATACTGGCCATCCTTCCAGATCGTACAGAGATGGGACTGGAGGACGAACTTGTCCCGCCGGCCCAGGAGTGCCCGGCCCAGATTGGTACGGAAATCCGGATTGGACGTATACATATCGATGCAGTTTACGCCATTAGCTTCCAGCGTATCGACGAATTCCTTGACTACCTCATAGGGCTTATCGACAAAGCCTTCGCAGCCCATGCCGATTTCACTGACCATAAGGCCGGTATTGCCTAATTCACGATAGTTCATATAAATAACCTCCTTCGCATATAAAACAATCTCTTATAGTATATACGTTGTAGTCGCCTCTAAGTCAAGTGGGCTGGGGCATGACACGTTGACACATGCCTCAAAGGCATGAAAAGTGGAAATATATAAGTATTTGCTATCAAATAAAAACACAGATATACTAAAAGCGTGAAAGGAGAATTCTATGAAAAACTTACGTCTCTTTCTATTCATTCTCGCCGTAGGCGTCTTTGGTATTTTGAATACGGAAATGGGTGCCATCGGTATTCTGCCGGCTATATCGGAACAGTTCGGTGTGACCATTTCCAAGGCGGGCCTCCTGGTCAGCCTCTTTGCACTCGTCGTAGCCGTAGCAGGACCGACGATGCCTCTTTTGTTTTCCCGTTTTAACCGCAAGCCGGTCATGCTGTTTGTCCTGGGCGTATTTGTCGTAGCCAATCTCATTTCCGCCTGGACGACGAGCTTTACCGTGTTGCTTTTGGCCCGCATCATTCCGGCCTTCTTTCATCCTGTCTACTGTTCGCTCGCCTTTGCAGCTGCCGCTGATGCGGCTCCGGCCGGGCAGGGACCTGATGCCGTAGGCAAGGTCATGATTGGGACCGCAGCGGGCATGGTTGTCGGTGTACCAGTCAGCAATTTCCTGGCAGCCACCTTTTCCTTAACAGGGTCGCTCTTATTTTTTGCGGCAGTTACAGCTATAGCATTTGTGGCGACACTTTTATGGATTCCTTCCATGCCGGTGCAACAGGTGCCGACCTATGGAAGCCAGCTGGCCGTACTAAAAAAGCCCGTCGTCTGGCAGGCTATCCTGGCGGTCATTTTTATGAATGGGTCGGTCTTCGGCGTCTTCAGCTACTTGGCTGATTACCTGAACCGCGTTACCCTGCTCGACGGCAGTCTCGTGAGCCTCTTGCTCATGGTCTACGGCCTGGCCAATGTTATTGGCAGCTATGTTTCCGGCCGTATCATCATCCGCTGGCCTATTGCCTCAGTACAGGCCTTTCCTTTTGTCATCCTTGGCATTTATGCTCTCTTTATGCTGGCCGGCACACATGTCGTGCTGACAGCGGTGCTCATCCTTATCTGGGGCATTACGGGCGGTGTCAATGCCAATATGAACCAATACTGGCTGACCACAGCTATACCGGAGGCCAAATCCTTTGCCAACGGCCTCTTTCTGACAGCTGCTAACATCGGCACCATGGCGGCAGCTATGCTGTGCGGCTGGCTCATCGACCATACGGGCACAGCCTCTGTCGTCTGGGGCGGCATGGCCTTTGCCTGTGTCAGTGCCGTGTGTATTTTCTGGCGTACAGCCAATACAGCCTATCGTACGAATATTTTACTTGAAGGGGGAACTTCTCATGCACAAGAACGTTAAAAAAGTAATGTTGTCTCTGCTGTTTTGTAGTGTAGCTGTCGGTACGGCCAGTCTGGCCGGTCCGGTACAGGCGGCGGATTTCTTTGCGCCTTTACCAGCCAAAACTCCGGCAGCGACGGATACGAAAGGCCATCCGGATAATTTCTATCAAAGCGATAAAGTAACGAAAACGGCTGTTGCCTTCAACAATATTTACGATATGAAGGTCGCAGGCAACCTCTTCGTCCCGAAGGACCTGAAGAAGGCGGAAAAGCTGCCGGCAATCATCGTCGGTCATCCCATGGGTGCCGTGAAGGAACAAAGCTCAGATTTGTACGCCCAAAAGCTGGCCGAAAAGGGCTTTGTCACCTTAGCCATCGACCTTTCGTACTGGGGCCAGAGCGAAGGCCAGCCCCGTAACAGCGTCAATCCGGACGTCTACGCCGAAGACTTCAGCGCCGCCGCCGATTACCTGGGTAAGCAGTCCTTCGTCAACCGCGATAAGATCGGCGTCCTGGGCATTTGTGGCAGTGGCAGCTTCGTCATCAGTGCGGCCAAAATCGATCCGCGCCTCAAAGCCGTAGCCACAGTAAGCATGTATAATATGGGTAACGCCAACCGCTGGGGCCTCCATAAGTCCCAGACCGTAGAACAGCGCAAGGCCGTCCTTGAAGCAGCGGCCCAGGAACGCTGGGCAGAAGTAGACGGGGCTCCGGTCAAATATACGAGCGGTACGACCCATGCCATCGACAGCACGACGGACCCCATCCAGAAGGAATTTTACGATTTCTACCGGACGACACGCGGCTCCTATACTTCTCCCGGTGAAGATCCGGAACACACGACCCATCCTACCTTAGTGAGCAACGTGAAGTTTATGAATTTTTATCCCTTTGAAGATATTGAAACCAT
The DNA here is from genome assembly GCF_027681725.1 of Caecibacter sp. AF58-12pH5A. NCBI lineage: Bacteria > Bacillati > Bacillota > Negativicutes > Veillonellales > Veillonellaceae > Caecibacter > Caecibacter sp. AF58-12pH5A. The sequence goes on from NZ_JAQDBC010000037.1 coordinate 3,449, forward strand.
TTCACCGCGGCCTATGCTCTTCATTACAGGCGACCAGGCTCATTCAAAGGAATTTAGTGAAGATGCGTACCGCCGGGCAGGGAATCCGAAAGAATTGTATTATGTCAAAGGGGCCGGCCATGTAGACCTCTACGATAAGGTGGATCTTATCCCTTGGAATAAACTGACAGAATTCTTCACGAAATATTTGAAAAACTGAAAATAATGTGAATGGGCAGGACGGAAAGCGCTACAGTTTCCGTCCTGCTTCTTTTGTTTCCTTTAAAAAGGCTTCTGCTGCCTGGGAAAGAATTTGCTGTTTTTTCCAAACCAGAAAGAGACTGGATGTAAACGCAGGCGTAAGGGGGCGGAAGACAAAAGGGCTGTCCGGACCGGAGGCGACGAGCTTATCGAAGCACAGTGCGTAGCCGAGACCGGAGCGGACGAGGAGGCTGGCGTTAAAGAGGAGCGTGTAGGTCGCGACGACGTGCAGACGGGACATGCTGTAACCGAGCCAGCCGGAAAATTCATCGCGCACGATGGATTGAGACGAGCAGATGATGGGCAGCTCTGTCATGTCTTCTGGCGTAATTCCCGGTTTTTCGGCTAAGGCACAGTTTCTGGGCATAAGGAGTCCCCACGTATCGTGCCCGGGCAGTGGCAGGGAGGCGTATCTTTCACTGTCAGCAAGCCCCATAATGACGGCAAAGTTCAGGAGACCCTTGTCGAGGCGGTCCAGGACGGCCTCTGTGTTGCCACTGTAAAAATGGCTGATAATGAGGGGATACGTGTCGTGCAGGCCCTTTAAGACGCCGGTAATGAAGGAAAGCGAATCGCTTTCGCCGCAGCCGATATTCAGATCGCCGCTGATTGTTTCCGTGTCGAGGGCGTGAAATTCCTTTTCTGTCCGCTCGGCCAGACCGACGATTTCTTCGGCCCGCTGGCGCAGGAGCAGCCCTTCATGAGTGAGTTCTGTCTGGCGGCTGCCACGGCGGATCAGCTCTTTTCCCAGCTCGTCTTCCAGTTCCTTGATCTGCCGCGATAACGTCGGCTGGGTGATGTGCAGGGCCTGGGCAGCCTTGGTAATGCTGCCTGCCTGGGCGATAGCCAGAAAATAGCGGAGAACGCGTAGTTCCATGTAATCAGATCCTTTCGGGTAGGTTAGAGGGAGTCAAAGCGGGGCGCGTCGCTTTCGCTGTAGATAATATAGAAGGTGATGCACGCGTCGTCATCGGCAATGAGCACGTCCTTGCGCTGGCTTTTGCGGGGCAGGAGCTTTTGACCGATATCGGTGCTAAAAGCAGGCAGGGATGAGCTCTTAAGGAGCGTGTCCAGATCCTGGCGCGTGTCCTGCATGATGAAACGGGACGCTGGCATGCGCTTTCGTACCAGATCCTGCCAGATACCCAGGGATGTTTCGATGAGAAAAATCTCCCCGTTCAGATCGGCAAAGGTAATGCGGTCCATGCTGGCTGCCGGATGGGCCGGCATGACCGATGCGTAGAGCTGTTCACTAAAGAGCTTGCGGCACGTAAGGCCGGGCAGGGCTACAGCGTGGCTGAGGACGATGATCTGATGGCGCTTTTCCTGCAATCCTTGGAGCAGGGCCGCCTCATCGTTACTCAGCTGGCTGGTCAGGGAGAGCGTCGGAAAACAACGCATGAGACGGTGTTGCAGCCAGACGAGGGGTGCCGGGGCACAGCAGGCCAGACTGATCGTGTGGCGGCTTCGTTCAAAGCGTGTCACGGCGTCGCGCAGGTCCCGCTCGGCTTGGAGGACGCGCTCGGCATAGGCTGCGGCTATCTTTCCCGTTTCATTAATGGTAATCTTATTTTTTTCGTGCGTAAAGAGGGGGAAACCCAATTCTTTTTCCAGTTTTTGTATGGACCGGGTGAGTGCCGGCTGGGTAATGTGCAGTTCCTGTGCCGCTGCCGATAAGGTCGCATGTCTGGCTACGGCAGCGAGCTGTTCCAGTAAATAGAGTTCAATCATGAGAAGCCTCCTTTCGCTATTACTACTAATTATAGCATAGTAAACAGGAAGCATTATCTTTTTTACGATCTTTTTGCTAAGATTAAAGCAGAAAGTAAATAGTAAGTCTGTATTTTTTTAAGGAGGATATACGTATGGAATATACTGTCTTAAATAATGGTGTAAAAATCCCCATGGAAGGTTTCGGTGTCTTTCAGGTCCCCGATGCAGACGAATGCAAGCAGGCCGTCCGCACAGCCCTGCAGACAGGCTATCGCCTTATCGATACAGCAGCAGCCTACTTCAATGAAGGGGCTGTCGGCGAAGCCGTGCGCCAGTCCGGTGTACCCCGGGATGAAATCTTCGTCACGACTAAGCTCTGGGTCCAGGATTTTGGCTACGAAAAAGCAAAGAAAGCTATCGATACGTGCCTGAAGAACCTGAATCTGGACTACGCCGACATGATCCTTCTGCACCAGTCCTTTGGCGATTATTACGGCGCCTACAGAGCCTTGGAAGAAGCCTATCAGGCCGGTAAGGTGCGGGCTATAGGCGTGAGCAATTTTTACCCTGCCCGCCTGGTCGATATTTGTATGAATTTTGCTACCGTACCGGCTGTGAACCAGATCGAATGCCATCCCTTCTTCCAGCGTGATGAAGATTTGCGTGTAGCCAAGGAATATGGCGTGCACGTAGAAGCCTGGGGGCCTTTTGCCGAAGGCGGCCACGGGATTTTTACGCACCCTGTTTTAACGGCTATTGGTAAAAAATATGGCAAGACGGCAGCCCAGGTAGTCCTGCGCTGGAATGTACAGCGCGGCGTCATCGTCCTGCCCAAGTCCGTTCATGCCGGCCGCATCGTCCAGAATTATGACATTTGGGATTTCGCTCTCCGCGAAGACGATATGGCACAAATTAAGACGCTCGATTTGGGCAAGACGGAAATCATCGATCATTTCTCGCCGGCTATTGCCAAAATGCTCAATACTCATAAAATTCACGACTAAAGGAGGACTCTTCTATGGAAACCTTTCTCTTGAATGATGGTACGAAAATCCCGGCTATCGGCTTTGGTACGTTCCAGATTCCGGCCGACGGCAGCACCTATACGGCTGTTAAACAGGCCCTTAATTTCGGCATCCGCCATATTGATACAGCCGTTGCCTATTTTAACGAACAGGAAGTCGGCCAGGCTGTCAAAGACAGCGGTATTCCCCGCAAGGATATTTGGCTGACCAGCAAGCTTTGGCTTCAGGACTACGCCTATGAAGACGCGAAGAAAGCTATCGACTTGTCCTTGAAAAAACTGGGTACAGACTACGTAGACCTCTATTTGATCCACCAGCCTTACGGCAAAGTCCCCGAAGCCTGGCAGGCCATGGAAGAAGCTAAAAAAGCCGGTAAGATCCGCTCCATTGGCGTGAGCAATATGACCCCGGCTATTTGGCAGAAATTTGTACCCCAGTTCGGTTCCCTGCCGTCTGTGAACCAGGTCGAATTTAATCCCTATTTCCAGCAGCAGCCCTTGCGGGCGATCCTCAACCCCTTAGACGTCAAAGTCGAAGCCTGGGCGCCACTCGGTCAGGGCAATGCCCAGCTCTTTAAGGAACCGGCTATTACGGCCTTGGCAGAAAAGTACCATAAAAATGCCGGCCAGATTATCCTGCGCTTTGAAAACCAGGAAGGCATCATCGTCTTCCCGAAATCGGTCCATGCAGAACGCATTAAGAGCAACATGGAAATCTTTGATTTCACCTTGACGGCTGAAGAAATGGCCGCTTTGCGATGCCTCGATACGGGCAAGGGGATGCATAACCCGGACGATCCCGGTGTACCGGACATGCTTAAGGCGTATGATGTTCACGCCAATGACTAAGCTGGCTTAATCCCTATAAAAGGACAGTACTTGGCGGTGCTGTCCTTTTTGATATGCCGCTATACTTGCCTGCCCGGCACCGGCCAGGTATACTTAGGCCTATACGAAGAAGAAAGGAGTACCTGACTATGCATAGCCTTTTATTTGTTTGTCACGGCAACATTTGCCGCTCTACTATGGCCGAGTTTGTCATGAAGGAACTCGTACGCCAAGCGGGCAGGGCAGAAGAATTTTGCATTGCTTCAGCGGCTACGAGCCGTGAAGAAATCGGTAACGATACGCACAGCGGTACAAAAGAGCAGTTAGAGAAGCACGGCATTCCCTTTACCCGGCGCCAGGCTGTCCAAATCAAGTGCAGCGACTATGACCATTACGATCTGATTCTGGTTTTTGATCAGGAAAATATCCGGGAAGTACGGCGTATTTGCGGTCCTGATACTGATCACAAGGTATACAGTCTGGCTGATTTTGCTCACTTGGGCCGGGATATAGCGGATCCGTGGTATACGGGCGACTTTGTCCGGACCTATGACGATGTATCTGCTTGCTGCCAGGCCCTGCTGGCGCAGCTAGAGAGAACGAAAGGGGACGTTCTTACAAAAACCTTACAAGGAAAAGCATAGCTTCTGCATTTCTCTGTTCCTGTAGACGATTGATGTATGATATAATAATAGTAAACTTTAGAATGTAGAGGGAGTGGAGTGTTATGAATGAAATTTTTACCAGAAGAAGTGTGCGTAAGTTTAAAGATACACCGGTAGAAGATGAAAAGATTGTAGCCTTGTTGCAGGCTGGCATGGCAGCTCCGTCGGCAGGAAATCAGCAGCCTTGGGAGTTTTACGTCGTACGCGACAAAAAGGTCTTGCGGGAATTATCTCATTGCAGCCTCTACGCAGGCTGTGCCGCTAAGGCTCCGGCAGCGATAGTAGTCTGTAGCCGCGATGACAAAATGCGTTTCCGTGCCTTTGCTAACCTCGATCTGAGCGCGTGTGTGGAAAATATTTTGCTCGAAGCTGTACATCTTGATTTGGGAGCTGTTTGGCTGGGCGTAGCTCCCTATGCGTCGCGTGAACTGAATGTTCGCCGTGCTATCGGTATTCCCCAGGGGTTAACGGCTTTTGCCGTCATTCCTTTCGGCTATGCTGATGACAAGTTTGAAGAACGGACCCGGGAAGACCGGTATGACACGGAACGGGTTCATTATATCTAATCGGGAAAGCTCCTGCCCAGGCAGGAGTTTTTTTGCAAACTTTGGCCGGTACAACGGCTGACAGCCACAACTATTACGATAAAAGGATGGAGATCATGTTTAATATCGGATTTGGTGAACTGGTTTTGATTTTAATCATTGCCCTTGTCGTCTTTGGACCGGGAAAATTGCCTGAAATAAGTCGTGCCTTAGGAAAAAGCGTGCGCGAGTTTCGCCAGGCTGCCGATACGTTTAGCAGAGAAATGATGAGCGAGACAGAAGATACCCGCCAGGCTGTGCGTACTGTAACGGATACCGCTGCAGAAACGAAAAAAGAAATTACAGCTGCCGCTGAGGAAACGAAGCAGGCCTTTACAGCACCGAAAAACGAAATCACGGCGGCTGCTGAAGAAACGAAGCAGGCCTTTATAGCACCGAAAAAAGAAATTACGGCGGCTGCTGAAGAAACGAAACAGGCCTTTACAGCACCGTTGACACAGGTAAATTCTGTCAAAACTGCCGTAACGAAGGAGAACGGGACCCATGAGTGAGCAAGATAATAAAGAAATGCCTCTCATGGGGCATTTGCAAGAATTCCGCATCCGTCTGATTATCTCTCTGGTGGTCGTCGCTATTACCAGTTCTGTGGCCTATAACTGGGTAGAAGAAATCATTGCCATGATTTCTGCGCCGGCTGGCAAGCTCTATTTCATGAATCCGGCAGAGGTCTTTTTTTCCTATTTGGAAATTGCCGTCTTTACGGGCGTTGTCGTTTCTTTACCGGTCATCGTTTGGGAGCTTTGGTGCTTTGTCGCACCGGCCTTTACGCGTCATGAAAAGCGCCTGGCCCTGGCCTTGGTGCCGGCCTGTGTCGTCCTCTTTTATACGGGTCTGATCTTTTCCTATTTTTTGGTTTTACCGGCAGCAGTCCGCTTTTTTATGGGCTTTGCTACAGAAACCTTGCAGCCCATGTTTTCACTGGAAGCGTACCTGTCCTTTTTCATTTCCTTTGTTCTGCCCTTTGGCTTTGCTTTTGAATTGCCCTTGGTCCTTTTCCTGCTCATGCGGGTCGGCATCGTCAGTCCGGCCTTTCTGCGCAGAAAACGGAAAATATTCATTGTCTTGGCCTTTATTTTTGCAGCTGTCATTTCACCGACGGCCGATATTTTTACACAGACTATGATTGCTGTGCCCATGATCGTTCTCTATCAGGCCAGCCTGATTCTCATGCGCTTTGTAAAGCCGAAAGAGGAACAAACAGGAGCATAGACGGCAAATTTCAATATGATATACTGTGTATACAGTATTTATATTGTTTAGCAGCCGCTTGTCTCTTGTAAAGTCTCAGGCATTTGTTATAATTTAAGGTACAGCAATATGTGGCTACGTACCAGGCTGATAGGCACATTGCTGCCCAACATCACATCAGGAGGGATTTACATGAAAAAAATTCATTCGGTTTTAGTGGCAAACCGTGGTGAAATTGCGATCCGCGTATTTCGTGCCTGTAATGAATTAGGTATTCGTACGGTTGCAATTTACTCGAAAGAGGATTCTTTGTCTTTACATCGTTTTCGTGCAGACGAATCCTATCTGGTTGGCCAGGGTAAGAAACCGGTTGACGCATATTTAGATATTGAAGATATTATCCGTATTGCCCATGAACATCACGTCGATGCGATTCATCCGGGCTATGGTTTCCTTTCTGAAAATGCTGATCTCGCCAAACGCTGCGCAGAAGAAGGCATTATCTTTATTGGACCTAAAGTAGAACATCTGATCATGTTCGGTGATAAGATCAACGCCCGTATTCAGGCTAAAAAAGCGGGAATTCAGTACATTCCGGGCAGTGACGGCCCTGTCGTAAACTACGCAGAGGTCGAAAAATTTGCTAAAGACGTAGGCTTCCCGATCATGCTCAAAGCCGTTAACGGCGGTGGCGGCCGCGGTATGCGTATGGTAGACCACATGTCGGACCTGCGCGATGCCTACGATCGTGCAAAATCAGAAGCAAAGCTTGCCTTTGGCAACGATGAAATCTATTTGGAAAAATGCATCATCAACCCAAAACACGTCGAAGTACAGATTATGGGTGATGAACACGGCAACGTAGTACATCTTTACGAACGGGACTGCTCCATTCAGCGCCGTCATCAGAAGGTCGTCGAAATTGCGCCGGCCTTTGCGTTGTCCAAAAAACTGCGCCAGGATATTTGCGATGCAGCCTTGAAGCTCATGCGCAACGTACACTACGTCAATGCCGGTACGGTTGAATTCCTCGTCACACCGGACGAAAAATTCTACTTTATCGAAGTAAACCCCCGTGTCCAGGTTGAACATACAGTAACCGAAATGATTACGGGCATTGATATCGTTCAGACGCAGATCAAAGTTGCCGAAGGCTATGCCCTCGACAGCGATGAAATCGGCATCAAATCCCAGGAATCGATTCAGTGCAACGGCAATGCTATCCAGTGCCGTATTACGACGGAAGATCCGATGAACAACTTCATGCCGGACTCCGGTAAGATCAACGTGTATCGTAGTGGCGGCGGCTTTGGTGTCCGTCTCGATAGCGGCAACGCCTATACCGGCGCTATCATTACGCCGTACTATGATTCCCTCCTCGTCAAGGCAACGACCTATGGCCTGCATCATGACCAGGCCGTACAAAAGATGCTCCGCGTTCTCAGCGAATTCCGTATTCGTGGCGTTAAGACGAACATCGGCTTCCTGATCAATGTACTGCGTCAGCCATCCTTTGTCGAAGGTACGTATAACGTCAACTTCATCGATGATCATCCGGAATTGTTTGATCTTCCTGTCGTTCATGACCGTGGTACGAAGCTCCTCAAATACATTGGTGATACAACCATCAATGGGTATACCAACGCCGGTCCGGAAGTAAAACCGACGTTTGAAGCACTGGAATTACCGCAGCCTGTAGAAGGGGACTATCCGCAGGGGACGAAACAGATCTTTGACTCCATGGGTGCTGAAAAATTCTCCCAGTGGATTCTCGACCAGAAGAAGGTCCTCCTGACGGATACGACTATGCGTGATGCCCACCAGTCCCTCATGGCTACGCGTGTGCGTACTATCGATATGCTGCGTGTTCTCGAAACGGCTTCCAAAAAGCTGCCGGGCTTCTTCTCCTATGAATGCTGGGGCGGTGCTACCTTTGACGTAGCCTATCGTTTCCTCTACGAAGATCCGTGGGAACGGCTGCGCCAGATGCGTAAAAAAGCACCGAATATCCTGCTTCAGATGCTGATCCGTGGTGCGAATGCTGTAGGCTATACGAGCTACCCCGATAACGTCGTCAAGAACTTCGTCGAACTCTCTGCGAAAAACGGTATTGACGTATTCCGTATCTTCGATAGCCTGAACAGCCTGGATAACATGTATGAAACGGTACAGGCCGTCCGCGAAACAGGCAAGATTGCCGAAGTAGCCCTTTGCTATACCGGCGATATCCTCGACGCGTCCCGTCCGAAATATAACCTCGATTACTACGTCAAGATGGCAAAAGAACTGCAGAACGCCGGCGCCAATATCATTGCGATTAAAGATATGGCCGGCCTCCTCAAACCGGAAGCAGCGTACAACCTCGTTTCCGCCTTGAAGGATGCTGTCGATCTGCCGATTCATCTCCATACGCACGATGGCTCGGGCAACGCCATTACCACGCTGAACCGTGCTACCGATGCCGGTGTCGACATCGTTGACGTAGCCTATTCGGCCTTTGCCGGCGGCACGAGCCAGCCGAGCATGAACAGCTTCTATTATTCCATGACCGGCAAGGATCGTCAGCCCGATATGGATATTGAAGCCATGGAAGAAATGTCCCGTTACTGGGCTACGGTCCGTCCGTATTATAAAGGCGTGGACAAAGCCGAACCGTATCCGAATACAGAAGTATACTATTGCGAAATGCCTGGCGGCCAGTTCTCCAACCTGCGTCAGCAGGCGAAGGCTGTCGGCCTCGGTGACCGCTGGAACGAAATCAAGAAAATGTATCACGATGTCAACCTCATGTTCGGAGATATCGTTAAGGTAACGCCATCGTCCAAGGTTGTCGGCGATATGACCCTGTACATGGTACAGAACGATCTGACGGAAAAGGATATTTACGAAAAGGGCGATACCCTCGACTTCCCGCAGTCCGTCGTAGAATTCTTCGAAGGCCGTCTGGGCTTCCCGTACCAGGGCTTCCCGGAAAAACTGCAGAAGATCATCCTCAAAGGCCGCAAGCCCCTGACACAGCGCCCGGGCAAATTGCTGGAACCGGTTGACTTTGATGCGGTCAGCAAGAAACTGGAAGATGCCGGCTATGGTCACACGCCGGAAGATATCAATGCTTACTGCCAGTATCCGAAGGTCTTTACGGATTACAACGAACGCGTCAAGAAATATGGCGATGTGAGTGTTCTCGATACGCCGACGTTCTTCTTCGGTATGCGTAAGAATGAAGAAATTACGGTAGAACTGGAAGAAGGCGTACAGCTCATCATTACGCTCATCAATATCAGCGATCCCGATGACAGCGGTATGCGTACGATTACCTTCATGTTCAACGGTGCAGAACGTGAAATTCAGGTACAGGATAAGAACGTCGACCAGACAACGGTAACGACGAAAAAAGCAGATCCTGATAAGATCGGCGACATCGGTGCTACCCTTTCGGGCTCTGTAGTCAACGTCCTCGTCTCGAAGGGCCAGAAGGTCAAGAAAGGCGAACCCCTCGTAGTCACGGAAGCCATGAAGATGGAAACGACGATCACGTCTCCTATTGATGGGACCATTGGCGAAATCTATGCCGTCAAAGGCAAACCGATTATTAGTGGTGACTGCCTCCTGGAAGTATTGGAAGGCTAAGCCCATAGGAAATACAAAAAAAGCAGGTACCCGCAAGGGGCCTGCTTTTTTGTTAAGTATGAGGGGCCGCTTAGGCAGCTTCTAAGGATTGGCGCTTTTTCCGCCGGATCGTCCAGCTGATACCGAGAAGGATAAAACCGGCTACGAAGAAGACATATTTCATTCCCAGGAAGGTAGCAATGAGGCCGCCGATAATCGGTCCGGTCATGGCACCGACCTGCTGGGCTGAAAAGAGAAGGCCAAAGACACGGCCTTTCGTCTTGGCATCGGTGTGTTCTGCCAGAATCGCATTGATGGATGGGAAAATGCCTGAGAAGAAGAGACCTACGGCAAACTGGCTGGCAGCAAAGGTGTAGAGCTCTGTCGGCAAGGACTGGATGATGGAACAGATCCCGGCCAGTATCAGGGCATAGCGCATGGACTTGAAAAAGCCATGGTGCTGGCCAAAACGCCCCCAGAGCGGTGCCGTAATGGCACTGGCAAAGCCGCCCAGGGAGAAGACCAGGCCGGAAATGAAGATCAGGTTGTCCATCTGGCCGGCCAAATGGGAAATGTAGGTAGTCATGATCGGCTGGACGAGGAGAATGACGACCTGTACCAGGGCCGAGCAGATCAGCATATGCCGGATAATGGGGATCTTCCAAAGGCTGACGCCCTTTTCTTCAGCCGCTACCGGTTTGACAGCCGGCGCGTTGTCCGTAGGCGGTTCTTTAATGAAGAAGACGAGGACGACGAAGTTCAGGAACAAGGCGGCCGCTGCCAGAAAAAAGGACATGCGCATACCGAAAAACTCAGCCAGGACACCGCCAAAGAGCGGCCCGATAATGCCGCCGGCTGTGAGTGCCCCCTGCATGATGCCCAGGCAGATACCCAGTTTTTTGGGCGGTGCGTAAATGGTCATGATAGCCAGTTCCATAGGCCAGAGACCGGATGAAAAGCCTTGGAACATACGCATGAAGGTCAGCTGTAACGGCGAGGTGACGATGCCGCCGAGAAAATAGCTGATCGACAAGAGAAAACTGGCCCGGATTGCCATGAGACGTTTGCCCCGGTGGTCAGCCATTTTCCCCCAGATAGGTGCCATAATGGCGCTGACGAAAAAAGTGGAAGAAAAGACGATACCAGACCAAATATTGACAGAAGCCGCATCGACACCGAGTTCATTTGTCAGATACATAGGCAAAAAGGGGACCAGCATGGTGTAGCTAGAAGACATAAAGACGACGTTGCATGTAAGAATTGCCAGACAAACTTTCCAGTTCAAAGATAATCACTTCTTTCTGTAAGAAAGTTATAAAAACGGTAAGAGAAATAAACTGCCAGCAGCCTCCCGGCCGTGGCAGTAAGTAAAAAAAGAATAAAACTATTCTTGTATACTGTTATTGCAATTATCTATTATAGTACGACTGATACGCTATTTCAATGCTATCCGTTGAAAAATGACGGTTACAATCATATAATAAATGAGATACGACTAATTCAAAGAGAGGAATTTCCTATGTTTTTATACCTTATGAAGCGTGTTGCCGGCGCTGTCGTCGTCCTCTGGGCTGTCATTACGATTACCTTTCTCTTAATGCATGCTATTCCCGGCGGTCCCTTTACGGCAGAAAAGAAGCTGCCACCGGCTGTACTGGCCAATGTAGAAGCAAGGTATCATCTGAATGATCCCTTGCTGACGCAATACGGTGATTATTTAGAACATGCAGCCGTTCTTGACCTAGGACCATCCTTTAAATATCCCGGCCAGACTGTCAATGATATTATTGCCGAAAGTATGCCTGTTTCAGCCCAGCTAGGCCTGATTAGCTTTTGTTTGGCCCTGAGCGTCGGCGTGACTGCTGGCGTATTGGCGGCGTGGCGAAAAAATTCCTGCCTTGACTATTCGCTTATGCTCGTGGCTACTCTGGGTGTATCTGTACCGAGTTTCATTATTGCCGCTATATTAATCCAGCTTTTTGCCTTTACCTGGCCGATTTTGCCGGCAGCCATGTGGAAGGGACCAGCCTATGCGGTCTTGCCGGCGCTGGCCCTGGCAGCCCATCCGACGGCCTTTATCATGCGCCTGACCCGGTCGAGTATCCTCGATACGCTCTCGCAGGATTATATCAAGACAGCCCGTTCCCGCGGCGTGAGTACGCGCTCCCTTTTGTGTCATCACGCCTTGCGCAATGCCCTTCTGCCTGTAGTCAGCTATTTGGGCCCCTTGGCGGCGTCACTTTTGACGGGGAGCTTTATCGTCGAATCAATCTTTGCCATTCCCGGCCTGGGCCAGCATTTTGTAACGAGTATTTACAACCGGGATTACACGGTTATCTTAGGGATTACGATTTTTTACAGCTTTTTGATTATTTTCTTGAATCTCCTCATCGATCTCATCTATCCGCTTCTCGATCCGAGAATTTCACTTAAAACAGAAAGGAAGGGATAATATGGACAGCCGCGATTTTGCACCGCTGCGCCCGCAAGACCGGGAAGCGATTTACGTGCCGCCGCAGAAGCTCCGGGAACGGGGCTGGCGGCAAATGAAGAAAAACCGCCTGGCCTTATGGGGTCTGGCCATTGTCATCGTCATGACCGTCATCGCCCTGTTTGGGCCCCTCTTTTCGTCCTATTCCTATGCCGATCAGGATCTGTCTATGGCCAACGCCTGGCCGTCGGCAGCCCATTGGTTTGGCACGGACTCTCTCGGACGAGATCTCTTGGTGCGCGTCCTCTACGGGGCCCGCGTATCCCTTTCCATTGGCTTTGCCGCCAGCCTCATTAATCTCTTTATAGGCGTCCTGTACGGCGGCTTTGCGGCCTTGGCCGGGGGCAAGACAGACCGCGTCATGATGCATATCGTCGACGTGTTGTATTCGATCCCCATGCTCTTATATGTCATTCTCCTCATGGTGGTCTTTAAGCCGGGCCTGCTCAATATTTATTTGGCCCTGGGCATTTCCTATTGGCTCAATATGGCCCGCATCGTGCGCGGCCAGATTCTCAGTCTGAAGGAACAGGACTATGTCATGGCAGCCCGCTCGTATGGCGCTTCAACCTGGCAGATTCTGCGGCGGCACATGATTCCCAATTGTGTGGGCCCGATCATCGTCACGCTGACACTATCTATTCCGGACGCCATCTTTACAGAAGCGTTCCTGAGCTTTATCGGTCTCGGCGTTTCGGCACCGATGGCCAGCTGGGGTGTTCTCACGTCGGAAGGAATCAACAGCATGCGTTCCTTCCCCTTCCAGCTGATTTTTCCGGCAGCGGCTCTTTGCCTGACCATGCTGGGCTTTATGTTTCTCGGAGACGGCTTGCGCGATGCACTGGATCCGCAGAACCAGAAGGAGGCAGGCTGATGGCGACGTTACTCGATGTACAAAACCTTTCTATTTCTTTCCGTACGTACAGGGGAATACTGGAAGCGACTCATGCTGTAACGCTGCACGTAGACGCAGGAGAAACAGTCGGCATCGTCGGCGAGTCGGGCTGCGGCAAGTCTGTTACAGCCCATGCCGTCATGCGCCTTCTGCCGGCAGCGACAACTATCTATTCGTCCGGTACGATTTCCTGGGACGGCGAAGCAATCCAAGGCTATACAGAAAAGGAAATGAACTGCCTGCGTGGCCGGGAGATGGCCATGGTCTTTCAGGACCCCATGACGGCTCTCAATCCTGTCTTGTCCATTGGCAGCCAGATCCGCGAAGGACTGACGCTGCATCAGCACCTGTCACGGTCTGATGCAGACCAGGAAGCTGTAGCACTCTTGCGTGAGGTTGGCATTACTTCACCGGAAAAACGGCTGCACCAGTATCCTCACGAGCTTTCAGGCGGCATGCGCCAGCGCTGTCTCATAGCCATGGCCTTAGCCTGTTCGCCGCGCCTCCTCTTTGCCGATGAGCCGACGACGGCTCTCGACGTGACGACAGAAGCACAAGTACTGCAGCTCCTGCGGCGTTTACAGGCAGAACGGCAGATGGCCGTCGTCCTTATATCCCATAATCTTGGCGTCATTGCCCAAATGTGCCGTCGTGTCTACGTCATGTATGCCGGCTGTGTCGTCGAAGAAGGGCCGGTAGAAGCTATTTTTGATAAACCGGCGCATCCGTATACGCAGGGCATCTTGGCGTCGCTGCCGGACCCGGCTCATAAAGATAAAATCCTGACGGGAATTGCCGGCCAGGCACCGGATCTCTTCCACATGCCGACGGGCTGCCGCTTTTATCCGCGCTGCAGTCAGGCCATGCAGATCTGTAAGCGTCAGGTGCCGCCTTACTATACAACAGGGACAGGGCACAGAGCTGCGTGCTGGCTCCTTTGTCCAGAACGGGAGGAATGTGCATGGCACTGATCGATATGCAGCATGTAACGAAAACCTTTGTCGTTGACCGTGACTGGCTGGGCCGGCCTGTGCGGCAGCTGACGGCTGTCCATGATATCTCCTTGTCCTTAGACGCAGGGGAAACGGTAGGCCTTGTCGGTGAATCGGGCTGTGGCAAATCGACACTGGCCCGGACTGTCCTGGGCCTTTATCCTAAGACGTCTGGGACTATTCTTTATAAAGGAAATTCCGTTGACGATGGTGCTACAGGTCACGCCTTCCGGCGGCACGTACAGATGATTTTTCAGGACCCCTATGCCTCATTGGATCCGCGCATGACCGTCGAAGACATCGTTGCTGAACCGCTGCGCAATTACCACCTGGAGAGGGACCGGGCAGACCTGCGCCGCCACGTGGCAGCTCTCCTGGAAGAAGTAGATATGCCGGCTGAAGCGGCCCAGCGCTATCCTCATGAATTCAGCGGCGGCCAGCGCCAGCGTATCGGTATTGCCAGGGCCCTGGCTCTTTCGCCAGAATGCATCTTTTGTGACGAACCGATTTCGGCCCTGGATGTATTCGTCCAGGTGCAGATTGTCAATATGCTGCAACGGTTGCAGCACGAGCGGCGCCTGTCTTATCTGTTTATTGCCCATGACCTGGCAATGGTACATCACCTGAGCCAGCGCATTGGCGTCATGTATTTGGGCCGCCTGGTCGAACTCGGTCCTAGTGATGCACTGTACCACGACCCGCGTCATCCCTATACACAGGCCCTGATAGCAGCCATCCCCAGGCTGGACCCGCACTATCACCGGCACGATGTCCTGGCCGGGGAAGTGCCAAGTCCGTTAGCTCCGCCGCCGGGCTGCGTATTTCATCCACGTTGTCCTCACGCACAGGAACGCTGCCGGAAGGAAGTGCCCCTTTTGCGGGATTTGGGCGGCGGCCGTTTAGCAGCCTGCCACTTTGCTAAGAGAGGTGACGCCGTATGAAAAAGCTAAGCCTCTTCTTACTGATTGCCTTTGCGGCGGTCTCCTTGCTGGCTGGCTGTGCCGGTCAGCCTAAGACCGATACGGTCAGCTATGCCCTGGAAGCCGAACCGGCCAGCCTCGACCCGGGTATGACGACGAGTCTTGCTGAAGCGAATATGCAGGCAGAACTTTTTGAAGGCTTGACGCGTCTCGATCAACATAATCAGCCCCAGCCGGCTCTGGCAGAAAGCTGGGACATTTCTCCTGATGGCAAGGTCTATACCTTCCATTTGCGGCCGCACCTCACGTGGAGCGATGGTACGCCGCTGACGGCACAGGACTTCGAATACTCGTGGAAGCGCGTCGTCGATCCGGAAGTGGCTTCACAAAATGCGTACATGCTCTTCCCTATAGAAGGGGCAGAAGCGTACAATCAGAAAAAAGCGACAGCCGATGCAGTCGGTGTCAAAACCTTGGATGATCAGACTCTGCAAGTACGCCTGAAGGATCCGACGGTCTATTTTCTGACTCTGACGGCCCTTCATTGTTACTACCCTGTACCGCACTGGCTCGTTGAAGCAAAGCCCGATACGTGGGCGTCTGATGCGGCCGGCCTCGTAGGCTGCGGCCCGTTTGTGATCACCAAATGGGTCCACTCTAGTGAAATAAACGTCAAACGGAATCCCAACTATTGGGATCAGGCCCATGTGCGTTCAGAACGCCTGGAATTCCCGATCAGTGAATCGCAGGCTACGCGCCTGCGCCTCGTCGAAAGCGGGCAGGCTAATCTCATGGTGGAACCGCCACCGGCTGATCAGGACCGGCTGGAAGCGTTGGGACTTTACCGTGTAGCGCCGTATTTAGGTACGTATTACTACGTTTTTAACGTGCAGAAAAAGCCCTTTGATGACGTGCGTGTCCGCCGCGCCTTTGCCTTGGCTATGGAGCGGCAGGGACTGGTAGAGCACATCGTCCGGGCCCGCAAGGAGGCTGCTTATGCCTGGGTACCGCCAGGCATTACCGATACGGCTACGGGCAAGGACTTCCGCGCCGAAGGCGGCCCTTTGCAAAAAGAGGATGCCAAAGAAGCACGACAGCTCCTGCAGGAAGCCGGCTATACGGCGGAAACATTGCCGGAAGTGACGATTTTATTTAATACCAATGAAATGCACAAGGCTGTAGCCGAAGCGGTCCAGGCTATGTGGCAGAAAAATCTGGGCGTCCACGCAGGCCTTACGAATCAGGAATCGAAGGTATACCTGGCCTCGCGGACGGAAGGGAATTTCCAGGTAGCCCGGGCTTCATGGGTTGCCGACTATGCTGATCCTATGACCTTCCTCGACGTCTTTGCCGATGCCGATAACGATGCAATGTATCACAACGAAGACTATAACCGTCTGATCCGGCAAGCGAAAGAAACGAGTGACCAGGCATTGCGGATGCAGTATATGCACGAAGCGGAGAAGATTCTCTTCGACGACTGCGTCATCATTCCCATTTACTACACGACCCAGCCTTATGTAGCACAGCCGTATGTAAAGGGCTATCATTGGAGCCCCTTGGGCCTTATTGATTTAAAAGAGGCCTATATTGATAAGAAGGGAGATACAAAGTAGATGAATACCTTAGGACAGCCTTTGGGGCCCGGTGCCCGTATAGGCATTGTGGCCCCGTCGGCCCCGGTAGAAAAGGCACGCTTTGAAGAAGGCCTGGCGTATCTTCAATCGCTGGGCCTTGAGCCGGTCTGCGCCCCTTCTGTCGGTCAGGAGTACGGTTATCTGTCCGGTACGGATGAGGTACGGGCCCGGGATATTAACCGCTTTTTTGCCGATCCCTCTATTGACGGCATCCTCTGCCTGCGCGGCGGCTATGGCGCAGCCCGTTTGCTCGAGCTCCTCGATTATGAGGTCATTGCAGCCCGGCCGAAGCTCTTCATCGGCTTCAGCGATATTACGGCTCTCCACACGGCCCTGCGCCAGCGCTGTGGCCTGGCAACCATCCATGGACCGATGCTCATGAATCTGGGCGGTGCGGCGACGCCGTATACGTTTGCACAGTTTGCTGCGGGCCTTACTGCGCCGGCTTTGCCCGGCCCGATAACGCTGCCGCCCGGGTGGGTCTTAGAGCCACTCGTAGAAGGAATGGTCCATGGCAACCTGACAGGCGGCAACATGATGCTCCTGGCCAACCTGACGGGTACCCCCAACGGTCTCGACGGAACGGGAGACATTCTCTTCCTAGAGGAAATCGGTGAAGAGGCCTATTCCCTGGACCGCATGCTGCGCCAGTTTGAACAGTCCGGCCTGATCAGCCGCGTGCAGGCTGTTGTCTTCGGCGAATTTGTTCATTGTACGCCTGTTGAACCGGAAGCCGGCGAATTTACAGTACGGGACGTATTGACCTATTATGCCCGGCGCTGGGGTAAACCGGCAGCCTGCGGCCTGCCCTACGGTCATGGCAAGACCAACGGCTGGCTGCCCTTGGGCCGGCCGGCAACCTTACGGATAACGGCAGACAGTGTGTCCCTTATTTTGGAGGATATATGATCGATAGCAAGGTAATGAAACAAGAAAGCGACCAGTGGGTAGAGACGCATGAAACGCTGATCCGGCAGATTGCGACGTATCTTCATGCGCACCCGGAACTGGGAGAAAAGGAATTTTTGGCTGCCAGGTACTTGCGGCATATACTGGCAGAGGCAGGCTTTACCGTAACGGACTGTGTGCCCGAACGCTTCCCTACGGCCTTTCAGGCGACGTACGGTACGGGGCCTGTGCAGATCGGCTTTTTGGCGGAATACGATGCCCTGCCGGGACTGGGGCATGGCTGCGGCCATAACCTGATTGCAGCCATGAGTGTCGGCGCCGCCCTGGCCTTTGCCGCGGTAGCAGCCGATGTGGCGACAATTCATGTGTATGGCTGTCCGGCAGAAGAAACGGCGGCCAGCAAGGAATACATGAGTGGCCAAGGCGTTTTTAACGGCCTTACGGCAGCACTCATCATTCATCCCGGCGAAGATAAGACGGCTCTGGGCGGTACATCCTACGCTACGCATCCCTTGGAGTTTTCCTTTACGGGCAAACCGGCCCACGTGGCAGATCCCGACTACCATGGCATTAACGCTCTTGATGCGGCCGTCGATTTCTACCAGGCCTTAAAGGAAAAAGAAAAAGAATTCACAGAGCGTCATATTATCGGTACTATCTTTACGGAAGCCGGTACGGCGCCGAATATCGTACCCGACAGGGCGGTCCTGCATGCGACCATCCGGGCCATGAAGGCAGACTATCTGGAAGGGACCATGCTGCCGGCCATCCGGGCTTTGGCCCAGGCAGTTTCCGACCGGCATGGCACGACCTTATCGATGGTTCATTATGAACCACTCCTTAAGGATATGGTTAACGACCCGCGTTTGGATGTCTATTTTGCCGAAGCCTTCAGTGAACTTGGCGAAGAGTTTGACGTCAAAGACGATGACTATGCAGAAGGCTCAACGGATGTGGGCAATGTCAGCCATGTGACGCGTACGAGCCAGCCCAGTCTCTGTATTGGCTATCATATATCCGGCCATACGCCGGAATTTGCCTGTGCAGCCGGCAGTGAATACGCCTTGCAGCAGGCGGCCCTTGGGGCTAAGGCCATGGCCCGTGTGGCTGCCGATGTCGTAGCCGAGGAGGAACGGCCACCGGTCGCGCCGGCTGATGAAGAAGCCCAGTGGCGCAAGGCGTATGAAACGCTGTTGCCATAAAAAAGGGGATGTGACAAAATGAGAAATCATTTTGTCCACATCCTCTTTTTATTTGC
>NZ_JAQDBC010000038.1:0-22354 GCF_027681725.1 Caecibacter sp. AF58-12pH5A
ACAAAAGAATTAAAAAATTATTGTTGACCCCTTGACTTATGGTAGCAGGTCTTTCTCCCCGGAGAAAGCAAGTTATGTTATAATCAATCATACAGTCTGTTTACAAGAAAACGGTTTATTTTTCCCGAAGAGAAAGGAGGTAGCAGACCGATTCCTCAACTACACACCGGTCTGCCATTTCACCAATGAAGAAAAAACTCTTAGTTCCCTTCCTGTTATCCGCTTTTGCCATGTTCGCCATGACTGTTCAGGCAAATTATTCCCAATGGTCCGATCCTGGCCATGCCTTTCAAAAGGACCGCATCATCTACACGGCTACAGTAAATACCGATGCCGTATCGGCGGCCCAGGCATCTGAAAGCCGCTCGTTTCAGATTGTTTTTAATCAAAAAGCGGCTGAAATGAAAGATGTAAAGGTTATTACGGCACCGCTCCAAGGGGCAGCGGCTATTTTGCCAGGCGCAGCAATTCTGCCGGGCAGTACTACTGAAACTGCCCAGACACCGGCACCGGAAACCACCAGCACGGCCGTGCGTATTCCCCAGGCTGCTGTGGATGCCCGGGCCGATCTCTACGTTGTCCCCACGGTGACGCGCTGCGAAAAACGAGTAGGCGTCATCCCAGCCAAGACCCAATGGACCACCAAAGAAATCCACGAAACAGTCCACGATAAAAACGGCTACCACGACAAAGTACGCCAAATCCCTGTTCCGGAAACGACTCCCGAAAAACGCTATGTCATGATGTATTTGACTGTCCGTTTTGATGCGTATGACATGAAAACCGGGGCCCTCGTATTCACGTGTGAGGATGCCCGCGACAAAGAACAGAATACTGATTTTAAGGGCATGTATACCCGTATTGTAGACAAATTCTTCAAAAACCTGAACAAACAAATGAAATAAGCGTTTGACAAAGAAAAGGCGGCTGCGGCCGTCTTTTTGCTTTATCCCTTTCCCAGACTACGGCAGCACTCTCTAATCTGTTTACGCTGTACGCCTCTCATGCGATACTCAGCTTCCGTCTGCTTTTTGTTCTCACTCTATCGGCCACTGTCTCTTAAGAGAAAGTCTGGGCCCGTCCATAGGTGTCCTTTCTGCCTCTCATTCTCAATACCAGCACCTATCTTGACAATAAGTGACTAAAAGTGTACTATAAAAGTATTATTTTACTAACTAATCAGGTAAAGAAGAGGAGCGGTAGTATGGGGGAATTAATGACGAGTCAGATTCAAGGGGTTATCGATAGTATTTTGGCGGATTATACGCATGAGGGGAATCGTGAGGTCGATAAGCTGGATATTTTCAATAAGCCGTCTAAGAAGACGGTGGTTTCTATTGTCGATAAGCTGCTGCGGATTATTTTTCCAGGTTATGTGAAGGACAAGACGTACCGGTTTTATGATATTGGCAATAACCTGACTGTAGTGATTGAAGATGTGGCATATAATTTGACGAAGCAGATTGCCATTGCTTTGCGCTACAAGGGGATGACGCAGAATGTGGAAATCGATCATGTCGAGGACCGGGCGGAGCAGGCGACGCTGACGCTGCTGAAGACGATTCCTAAGATCCGCGAGTACATCGAAACGGATATTGAGGCTATTTTTGAAGGGGATCCGGCGGCAGAGAGCAAGGCGGAGGTTATTTTCTCGTATCCCGGTTTGTTTGCCATTTCCATTCACCGTATTGCCCATATTTTGTACAAGATGCAGATTCCTATTATTCCCCGCGTCATGGCCGAGTATGCCCACAGCAAGACGGGTATCGAAATCAACCCCGGTGCGGAGATTGGCAAGTACTTTTTCATCGATCATGGTACGGGTATTGTCGTCGGCGAAACGACGATTATTGGCGAGCATGTCAAGCTTTACCAGGGCGTGACCTTAGGGGCCTTGTCTCTCAAGGATGGCCGCAAACTGCAGCACAAAAAGCGTCACCCGACCATTGAAGACAACGTGACCATTTATTCCGGCGCGTCCATTATGGGCGGCGATACGGTCATCGGCAAGGGCTCCGTCATTGGCGGGAACGTCTTTATTACCAAGTCCGTCGAGCCGGGCACCAAGGTCAGCGTCAAGAACCAGGAGCTGCGCTTTGATGCGGACAAGAAGGCTGTAGAGCCTGTGGCAGATGAAAACGATGAAACGTGGTTCTATATTATCTGATACGAAAAGAACCCGGGCTTTTGTCCCGGGTTCTTTTACATTATACGGCTTGAAATATGGTATAATATTTCTTGTAAACAGCTATTAACGATTTGTCATAGAAACGGGGGAATATACCATGGAATATAAAGAGATGGATCTCATCGTACCGCAGGACTATGCCGACTTGGCTTCACTGATCTTGTGTGAATGCGGCAGTCAGGGTACGGTTTTGCACGATGACGAAAACCGCGGCGATGACGTCCGCATTACGGCGTATTTCTCCGCCAGCGATACCGGGGCAGAGCAGCAGATCCGCGACAAGTTGCGCGAGCTCCAGAGCCGTGATTCGCGCCTGGGCCATTGGCATTTGTCGTCTAAGGATGCCAACGACAAGGACTGGCTCTATACGTGGCAGGATTATTTCCACGCCCAAAAGGTGTCGCCTCATTTCTGGGTCCAGCCGGCGTGGGAAACGATGACGCCGCCAGCCGGTGATGCAGTGATCACGATTGACCCGGGCGTCGCCTTTGGCAGCGGCCTGCACGCGACGACGGGCATGTGTATCGCCTATTTGGAAGAGGTCGTAAAGCCCGATTCCCTGGTCTACGATATCGGTACAGGCACGGGGATCCTCGCCATTGCCGCCGCCAAGCTGGGCGCAGCCCACGTGACGGCTGTCGATCTCGACGCCCAGGCTGTGAACCAGGCCGTCGTCAACGTAGACTTAAATAATGTAGAAAACGTCGTCGAAGTCTTAAACAGCGATTTGCTCGACGCCATTTCCGAAGACGGCCCTGCAGCCGATGTCATCGTGGCCAATCTGGTCACCAATGCCGTCCTGGCCCTCTTGCCGTCTATGCAGCGCTACTGCAAGGCAGGGACGGAAATCATCGTCAGCGGCATTATCGACGACCGTATCGGAGAAATCCGCCAGGCTGCCGCCAAGGAAGGCTACACCTGGGTGGCTGATACACTGCGCGATGGCTGGTATGCCGTCCGCCTGAGGAGAGACTGAATGCGAAAAGTTTTTACGAATACACCGATTAGCGGGCCTTTTTTGCTGAGCCCGGACGATACGCGCCACGTCATGACCGTCCTGCGCCACCGTGTAGGCGACACGCTGGCCGTGACGGACAGTACGGGCCAGACCTTTTCCTGCCGTATTACAGAAAGCGACGGCCGTCAGGCAACGCTCGAGCCCCTAGAGCTTCTGGAAGCGAGACAAGAACGGCAGGGCGAGGTCATTTTGGCAGCAGGCCTCCTTAAAAACGACAAGTTTGAATGGGTCGTCCAAAAGGCCGCCGAGCTCGGCGTGAGCCGCGTCGTTCCTGTACAAATGGCCCATTGTGTTGTAAAATTAAATGATGCGCGCCGCAAGGATCGCTGTGCGCGCTGGCAGAAAATTGCTGCCGAAGCGGCCAAGCAGTGCGGCCGTAACGATATCCCGCAGATCGGCGACGTCGTCTCCTTTGAGGGCCTCGTCCGGGACTACGGTGACAAACCCTTTCTCATTCCCTACGAACGGGAAACGCGCCCCTTGCGGGACGTGTGCGCCAGCGTGCAGACCGGCGACGTCGTCATCTGCATCGGCCCGGAAGGGGGCTTTGCGCCCGAGGAAATCGCCCTGGCCGAAGCACGCCTCGCCGCCTGTGCCACGGTCTCTCTGGGACCGCGCATTTTGCGGGCCGAAACGGCGGCCCTTGCGGCCTTGTCCATTATTATGTATGAAAGAGGATTTACGTAATGCCAACCATCGCTTTTGCCACTCTCGGCTGCCGTGTCAACCAGTATGACACAGACAGCCTGCGCGGCCTTTTTATGGAGGCCGGCTATACAGAAAAAGAATTTCATGAACCAGCCGACGTGTACGTCATCAATACGTGCTCGGTGACGCACGTAGGGGAGAAGAAATCCCGCCAGCTCATTCGCCGCACGAAGAAGATGAATCCCCAGGCGGCCGTCGTCGTCACGGGCTGCTACGCCCAGCTCGATCCGGAGCTCTTGTCGTCCATGCCCGACGTCGATGCCGTCATCGGTACGAACGAAAAGAAACGCATCGTGCCCATCGTGGAAATGCTCCTCGGCCGCGGCGGCCACGCCGATAGTGACGCCGTAACCGCCGTGCACAACGTGCGCCAGGCCGATACATTTGAAGAAATTCCCTTGTATCCCTCGGCCGTAGAACACACGCGGGCAGACCTGAAAATTCAGGAAGGGTGCAATAATTTCTGCTCGTACTGCATCATTCCCTATACGCGGGGCGCACTCAAGTCGCGGCAGCCCGATGCCGTCGTAGCCGAAGCCAAGCGCCTCGTCGCAGCGGGCTTTAAGGAGCTGGTCCTCACGGGGATCCACCTCGGCGCCTACGGCAAGGACCTGGAGGAAAAGCCGACGCTGGCCCTCATCGTGCGCCGCCTCCTGGCCGAAACGGACGTACAGCGCATCCGCATGGGTTCTATTGAATCGATCGAAGTCGATCCGGACCTGATGGCGGTCATGAATGAGTCAGACCGCGTCTGCCCCCATTTGCACCTGCCCCTGCAGTCCGGCTCGGATGCGATTTTGAAGGCCATGAACCGCAAATATACGAAGGCCGAGTTCTTCGACCTCATCGATACCTTGCGCCAGCAGATTCAAAACCTCACCATTTCTACGGACCTCATCCTCGGTTTCCCCGGCGAAACGGATGAGCTCTTTGAAGAAACGATGGAATCGCTGGAACGCTTGAAATTTTCCCACATTCACGCCTTCCCCTATTCGCCCCGTCACGGTACGCCCGCGGCGACCATGGCGCACCAGGTGGAAACGGCCGTGAAGAAGCAGCGCGTCGAACGCGTACAGGAACTGTCGGCCCGCCAGAAGCACGCGCTTTTGGAAAGCATGGTCGGCTCTACGGTCCACGTGCTCATTGAAAAACAAGACCACACGACAGGCGAAGGCTTTTCGGAAAACTACGAACGCGTCAGCGTCAGCGGCCTGGCACCTGATCAGGAGGGGGCCATCGTAACAGTTGCCGTAACCGGCACCGATGGCAATACATTACTAGGTACGATCAAGGAGGAGATTTAGATGGAAGACTGCTTATTCTGCAAAATCATTGCCGGTGACATTCCGAGCACCAAGGTATACGAAGACGACGATTTCTTCGCCTTCAAGGATATCAACCCTGTAGCACCGGTACACGTACTGGTCATTCCGAAGAAACACATTCAGAGCATTGCGGCCCTGACGCCGGATGATGCGGCAGTAGCCGGCAAGATGCTCTTTGCCATCCAGAAAGTAGCTGAAACGCTGGGCCTGGCCCAGGACGGCTACCGCGTCGTCTTCAACACCGGTGAAAAAGCCGGCCAGACGGTACACCACATGCATGCCCACATTCTGGGCGGTAAGGAAATGGCATGGCCGGGAGTATAAAGGACGAGCCCACTGTCCGTCCTATGCGGGTCCGCCGCCGGCGCCGCATCGTGCGGGTCCCGTCGGAGCCACAGCAGCCGCCGCGGCGTAAGCGCCCGCAGCAGAAGCTCAATTCGGGCACGCTCATCCGCATCATTTCCATTGCCATTATGGCCGGCATCATGGCCTATCTGATCTTACACATGAAATAAGCAAACAGCCTTGTCAGGAATACTCTGGCAAGGCTGTTTTTTTAATGCTCCTCTCATTTTATTTTAATCTTCTTTTCATCTCTCTCAGACGATTCTCATCTCCTTCTCAGGCGCTTCTCAGATTCCTTTGCTATAGTGGAACCAGCGAGGTGAGTAAACGTGCTGAATAAGGAAAAACAACTGGGCCAGCGCGGCGAAGACGCAGCGGCCCGCTATTTGGAAGAGCAGTGCGGCTATACGATTTTGGACCGCAACTACGGCAGGACGACCGGCGAAATCGACATCATCGCCAAGGACGGCGACACGTGGGTCTTTATCGAGGTCAAGACACGGACGTCTTTTTATTATGGCTGGCCGTCTGAAGCCGTAGAAAAACGAAAGCAGCGCAAAATCGGCCGCACCGCCGAGGCCTATTTGTACTACCACCATGGCTGGGACCGGCCGTGCCGCTTTGACGTCATCGAGATTATTCAGGACCCGCGGCAGGAGCTGAAATTGAATCACATCAAAAACGCCTTTTGGCTGTGACGCTGAGGAGGACGAATGTTTGCACGTGTCTATGGAGCCACCATTTTAGGCTTGCAGGGAAATATGATTACAGTAGAAACGGATATTGCCAACGGCCTGCCGGCCTTTGAAATCGTCGGCATGGCGGCTACGTCCGTAAAGGAATCGAAGGAACGCGTCCGGGCGTCCATGAAAAACAGCGGCTATGAATTTCCCATGCGCCGCATTACCCTGAATCTGGCGCCGGCAGAGCTGAAAAAGGACAGTACCGGCCTCGACTTGGCCATTGCCATAGGCATCATGGTCTCCAGCGGCCAGATCCCGCCGGCCAAGACCGAAGGCTGCCTCTTTGTGGGCGAGCTCTCCTTAGATGGCAATATCCGCCCGGTCCACGGCATCCTCTCCATGCTCATTCAGGCCATGGACGAGGGCTTTCACACGGTCTTTGTCAGTGAGGAAAACGCAGCCGAAGCGCTGCTCTGCAAGGATATGACCGTCTACGCCGTCACGTCCCTGCGCCAGGTCATCCGCCACCTGACAGAAGCAAAGAAAATAGAGCCTGCCGCCGCAGCCCGCGTAGCGCCGGAGGAGCACGTCTACAGTGCCGATTTTTCCGAGGTCCAAGGCCAGTTCCTGGCCAAGCGGGCCCTTGAAATCGCCGCTGCCGGCGGCCACAACATCCTCATGATCGGCCCGCCCGGGTCGGGCAAGACCATGCTGGCCAAGCGCCTGCCGTCCATTTTGCCGCCCATGAATCTGCAGGAATCGCTGGAGGTGACTAAGATTTACTCCGTAGCCGGCCTCTTCCGCCAGGACCGGATGATGACCGAACGGCCCTTCCGCAGCCCGCACCACACCATTTCCTCGAACGGCCTCATCGGCGGCGGTACGATCCCCAAGCCCGGCGAAGTGACGCTGGCCCACAACGGCGTTCTCTTTTTGGACGAGCTGCCCGAGTTTCCCCGCTCGGTCCTGGAGGTTATGCGCCAGCCCCTGGAAGACGGCCAGGTCCACATTGCCCGGGTCAACGCGTCCCTTACCTATCCGGCGCGCTGCATGCTCGTCGCCGCCATGAATCCCTGCTGCTGCGGCAATTATGGCTCCGACGAAATCTGTACCTGTACGGCTGGGGAAATCCGCCGTTATGTCCGTAAGATTTCCGGGCCCCTTTTGGACCGCATCGATCTGCACGTCCAAGTGAACCGGCCCTTGTACGCCGAGCTCGTTTCGGCGGTACCCCAGGAATCGTCGGCAGCCATCCGCGAACGGGTCCTCGCCGCACGGCAGCGCCAAAAGGAACGGCTGGCACCGTACCACCTGGTCTGTAATGCCCACATGGGACACCGCGAATTAAGGGAAACGTGCCACATTACAAAAGAGGCGCAGGAGCTCTTGCAGCAGGTCTTCGACAGCCTGAAGCTCAGTGCCCGCAGCTACGACCGCATCATCAAGGTCTCCCAGACCATTGCCGACCTGGCCGGTGACCGCGACATCGAAGCCAAGCACGTCGGCGAGGCCGTGAGCTACCGCAATAAACTGCAGAGGACGTAAGCCTATGGAAACGTGGACAGACGAACAGCGCTACACCGCGGCCTGGCAGGCCCTGAAGGGACTGGGCTCGCGGCGCATCCGCCGTCTCGTAGACTACTTTGGCAGCGCCCGGGCGGCCTGGACGGCACCGGCAGACGAGGTCATCCGGGTCGCGGCCTTAGGCAGCAAGCTGGGCGCCACCGTCGACGCAGCGCGCCGCCGCTTTGACTGGGACCGGCAGGAAGCGGACCTGAAGCGCTACGGAGCCCGCCTCGTGACCTGGCGCAACGAGGCCTATCCCTATTTACTGAAGGAAACGTGCAACGCACCGGCAGTCCTCTTTTATCAGGGAACCCTCACAGAGACGGACAAACGCGTGGCCATCGTAGGCTCCCGCAAGGCCAGCCCGTACGGCCTCAACGTGAGCCGCCACGTCGCAGAAACATTGGCCCGTAACGGTGTGACCATCGTCAGCGGCGGCGCCCGCGGCATCGATACAAAGGCCCACAAGGGGGCCCTGCACGTACAGGGGCAGACACTGGTCGTCATTGCCAGCGGCCTGGACCGGACGTATCCGCCGGAAAACAAGCGCCTCTTTGCCGAAATCTGTGAAAAGGGCGGGGCCATCGTAACGGAATTTGCCTTTGGCAGCGAGCCTGTGGCCCAGAATTTCCCGGCCCGCAACCGCATCATTGCCGGCCTTTCACGCAGTGTCATCGTCGTCGAAGCAGCCCTGCGGAGCGGCTCTCTCATTACGGCCGACTTTGCCCTCGAAGAAGGCCGCGACGTCTTTGCCGTACCGGGAAGTATTTTTTCCACCCAGAGCCAGGGGACGAACCACCTGATCCGCATGGGCGCCGCCATCCTCACAGAGGCTGCCGACGTCCTCGACGAATACGGCTGGGAGAGCGAAGAAGCCGGGCAAAAAACAAATGCAGCAGCCGCCCTTACGGACGCCGGGAAAGCCGTCTGGGAAGCCCTCAGCGAAAGCGAAGCCCGGCCCCTGGATGAGCTGGTCGTAAGGACCAAGCTCTCCGCCGCCGACGTGCAGGTCAGCCTCCTCCAGCTCACCCTGCACAACCTGGCCGAAGAAACCATCCCGGGCCTCTTTTTGCGCTGCCTCGGATAGAGACAAAAAAAGACCGGACCCGGACAGCGGGGATGGCTGTCTGGGCCCGGGTTACGGAAGTGGATACTTCGAGGAAATACTTTTAGTGCATGCTGATGGTGCGCGTTTCTTCGCCTTCCGGCAGGACCGGTGCGGTCTCTTCCGCAGCCGGTGCCGTACTGCGGCGCAGGGTTGTCAGGAGACTGTGCTTGTAGCCGTAGCCAAAGTAGATGACCAGACCCAGGGCCAGCCAAACGACGAAACGGATTTGTGTTACTAAGGGCAGCATGTAAATGAGGATGCCGCAGAATATGATGGACAGGGCCGGTACGTACGGCACGAGCGGACACTTGAAGGCACGGGACTGGTCCGGAGCCTTTTTGCGCAGGAGAATAACGGCAGCCGAGACGATGATAAAGGCACAGAGCGTACCGATGTTGGTCATTTCAGCGACGATATTGATGGGCAGGAACCCGGCTGTAATGGCCGTCGACAGGAAAACCAGGACAGAGCTGCGGACCGGCGTCTTATATTTCGGATGGACGTGGCCAAAGAATTTCGGCAAAAGACCATCGCGGGACATGACGAAGAGAATACGGCTCTGGCCAAAGCTCATGACCAGGAGTACCGACGTGAGGCCGCAAATGGCGCCGACGGAAACGGCCGCAGCGCCCCAGTGATAGCCTACAGCCTGCAGGGCAAAGGCAACCGGTGCCGCCGTCGTCTTGAAGGCCAGGTACGGGACCATGCCTGTGAGGACAGCCGAAACGGCGATGTAGAGAATGGTGCAGATGATAAGCGAAAGGATAATACCACGAGGCAGATCGCGCTGCGGATGTTTTACTTCTTCTGCAGCCGTCGAAACGGCATCAAAGCCGATGTAAGCAAAGAAGATGATCGAAGCGCCTGTGAGGACACCGGACAGGCCATAGGGCATAAAGGGAACCCAGTTGGCGGCATCGACATGGCTTACGCCTAAGGCCAGGAAAATACCGACGACGGCGAGCTTGATGGCGACGATAATGTTGTTCACCCAGGCACTCTGGCTGACGCCACGGATATTGATGACGGCAATTGCTACGAGAATGAGGACAGCCGGCAGGTTGACGATGCCCCCGTCGTAGGGAGCGGCGATCAAGGCATGCGGCAGCGTAATGCCCAGATTCGTGAGGATATTATTGAAATACCCGGACCAGCCAATGGCGACGGTAGATACACCGAAGGCGTATTCCAGCAACAGGTCCCAGCCGATGATCCAGGCCCAAAATTCGCCTAAGGCCACGTAGCCATACGTGTAGGCACTGCCGGCAACCGGTACCATGGCTGCGAACTCCGCATAACAGAGAGCGGCACAGCCACAGGCTAAGGCTGCGATGATGAACGAAATGACCAGGGCCGGCCCGGAAAAGTTGGCCGCCGCTACGCCGGTGAGGACGAAAATCCCCGTGCCGACGATGGCGCCGATACCGAGCATGGTCAGGCCGAACGTACCGAGGACACGGTTCATGCCGCCGTCCTGCTTTGTTTCCAGCATGAACTCGTTGATGGACTTGGTTCGAAAAATGTGCTTCTTCATGTGAATTCCCCCTTGCAAGACAAATTCCCCTCAGTCCCTGTGCCTCCCCTCAGACGCGCAGGGACTTTCAATCGTTAAACGTTTTCTATGAAGCGTTTAACTATGTTTTGCATTCTACACCCGATTTATTAATTTGTAAAGATAAAAATACAAAATAATTTAAAATAATATAGTAAAACGCACGTAATCTTAAATTTGTTTCAAAATAATGATGATTAAATTAAAAAATAAAAATGATTGCAGTGCATAGAGGTGCCGGAAACTCGTTTGTGTGGTATCATAAAAAAAGCGTCCCCTGTACGCGCAACCGATAGCGCAGGGGACACCTGAAAAAGGAGGCACCACGATGATTTTAAAACCACTGCATGTAGATTTTTCTGTCTGCCAGGTAGGAGACTATTCCCAGACTGATCTGACCGGGACGTACTGCTTCATCGGTAAGACGGACGAAGAAAACTCCCTCGTCTGCCCGTCTGCCGCCGTACCGGCTAACGCGACGAAATGCGATCCCGGCTGGCAGGCCTTCCGCATTGAAGGCGTGTTGGACTTTTCCCTCATCGGCATTTTGTCTAAGATCAGCACCATCCTGGCCGACAACGAAATCGGCATCTTTGCCGTCTCGACGTACAATACAGACTACGTCTTTACGAAGGCCGAGCAGTTTGACCGGGCCCTCGCTGTCCTGGCAGCAGCGGGCTATACCATCGCCTGAGCCTCAGTCCTGCTGCCGCGGCGTCGTGCCGTAATAGGATTTGTAGGCCCTGTAGAAATTGCTGCTATCCTTATAGCCCAGGAGAGCGGCAATTTTTTCGATGCTCAGCTGTGTATTGTCTAAAAAGAGGGCGGCCTTGCGCATGCGCGCGTCTGTGACGAGAGCGGAAAAATGGTTTCCCGTGAGCCTTGGCAAGAGGCGCGACAAGTAGACGGGATGGTAGCCGAAGTGGCTGGCCAGGGAGCGCAGGGTCACCGTGTCGGAGTGGAGGGCAATGTAGTCGCACAGGGCCTCTGCCGCCGTAGGTCTCGCCGGTTCCTGGCCGACATGATAGCTTCGGGCTATGTATAAGAGAAGCGACAAGGTCAGGGCCTTGAGGATTTTTTGGCTGTCCTCTTTCTTTTCTACGTATTCCACCAGCATCAGGTCCAGGAGCTGCCAAATGGGCGAGTCGTCAGGGAGCGTGAGGCGGATGAATTCGTCAGCGTATTTATTCTTTTGCGGCTCCAGGAAAAAGCGCAAGAGCGCCGTATCGGCCGAGAGGGGTTCCAGGTATTCCCGGAAAAAGGCTTCCTTTTGGATGAGCAGGCCCACGATGGTCGTTTCTTCGTCGCCGTCCTTTTTCATGGCGTAGCCGCTGTAGGGCTGGCCGATGTAGCAGTCGCCGCAGTGCAGGGTGATGCGGTTGTTGTAGCGCGCACTCAGGGCATCGTAATCGCCGCCGTAGGCAAAATTGAGGAAAAAGAAATCCTGGCGGTGGAAACGTTCATCGATGTGGGCGCCGCGAAAGGCACAGAGCATGACGTCCTCGTCGGCTTCGCCCAGCCACTGGGAAATGAGCTCTGTCCGCCCGCCTGACGGATCGGGCCGGAAATCCCAATGGAGATGGGGAAAACGCTCGCTCAACTCGGTTAGTGCCGCCGCGACGGTTTCATTTCTTGCTTCTGGCATAGCTTTCACCTCTAGTAAAGTTAATATTTGTCACTATTAATCTTAATCTATGGCACTGTTTTTTTCTACCCCTTTCGCTACAATAATACACGAAAGGACAGGCATACAGCCTGTCTGAAATCTACGTATTACAAAGAAAAGGGGAGAAGATATATGTATCATTTTACATTCCACATGCCGGCTAAGGTGTTGTTTGGGCCGGGAACATTGCAGGAACTGCACAGTGAAGCACTGCCGGGCAAAAAAGCCCTCATCGTCATCAGCAACGGCACGTCGGCAAAACGCTTCGGCTATTTGGCGGCTCTCGAAAAAGAACTGGACCAGGCCGGCGTAACCTATGAAGTCTTTGACCAGATCCGTCCGAACCCGACGAGCGACAACGTCATGGACGGCGCAGCCATGGGCAAACAGACAGGCTGCGATTTCGTCATCGCCTTAGGCGGCGGCTCCGTCATGGACTGCGCCAAGTGCATTGCCCTCATGATGACCAACCCCGGTCATATTTGGGACTACAGCCTCTCTGTCAACGGCGGCAAAAAACAGGCACCGAACGCAGCGGCTCCCATCGTAGCCATTACGACCTCTGCCGGCACAGGCTCGGAAGTCGACATGGCGTCGGTCATTACCAACGAAGCTACCCAGGAAAAGACGGGCATTTTCTTCCCGTCCATGCTGCCGGTCTTGTCCGTCGTCGATGCCAACCTCATGCGCAGCGTACCGCCGAAATTCACGGCCTACCAGGGCATGGATGCCTTCTTCCACGCCGCCGAATCGGTGATCTGCAAGAACGAACATCCCATGGGCGAAATGTTTGCCTTAAAGGCCATTGAACTCATTGCCTAGAACCTGCCTCAGGCCTATGCCAACGGCGACGATATGGAAGCCTGGGCCAACGTAGCCCTGGCCAATACGCTGGCCGGCTTCTACATGCTCTGCACATCCCAGCATACGATGGAACACGCCATGGGCGGCTACCACGATAACCTCGTTCACGGCGCCGGCCTGATCATGCTGTCCCATGCGTACTTCGATTTCTTTGCCTCCCGCAAGGCCTGCGAACCACAGATGATCAAGATGGCCAAGGCCATGGGCGTCGCAAACGCGACGAGCGGCAAGGATTTCATCAAAGCCCTGGACGACCTCATCGCGTCTGTGGGCTGCGCCGACTTGCGCATGAGCGACGCCGGCATTACGCGGGACGAACTGAAGAAATACCCAAAGCGCATCCACGAAGTATTAGGCGGCGACATTACAGCCGACCCGCTGCCTCTGTCGGATGACGATTATCTCACTATTTTTGAACAAGCGTACAAATAAGAAAGGAATGGATATCTATGACGGAATTGGAAAAACTGCAGGCTGGCCTGCCCTATGATGTAAATGACCCGGAGGTAAACGCACGCAAGCTCAGTGCCGCTACGGGCTGTGCCCGCTTGGAGGCCATTCCCGTCACAGATGCAGCCGCTAAGGACGCCGCTATCCGCGACCTCTTTGGCAGCGTCGGCAAGAACCCGAACATCCTGCCGGGCTTTTACTGCGATAATGGCAAGAATATCTCTGTGGGGGACGAATTCCTTGCCAACTATCGCGTGACCATCCTCGATATTGCGCCGGTACGCATGGGCAATATCGTCTGGATCGGCCCGGGCAGCCTCTTGTCGACGGTAAACCATCCCCTCAGCCGCGACGGCCGCCGCAAGCACCTGGGTATTGCCAAACCCATTGTCATCGGTGACGACGTCTGGATCGGCGGCAACGTCACCCTCGTCGCCGGCGTCCACATCGGCAACAACGTCATCGTCGCTGCCGGTGCCGTCGTGACAAAAGACGTGCCGTACAATACCCTCGTCGGCGGTGTGCCGGCCAAGAAAATCAAAGACCTGCCCCTGACAGACGAATAGACAGGTAGACGTAAAAACCGGGCTCTCCCGCATAAGGAGACCCGGTTTTTTTGCGTTATACATCATTTGTTGTAGAAGCGGAAATACAGGTTTTGCTATACTGTAGGCGTTGGAGGTGCCAATGTTTCGCCGGAGCACAGGGCCATGAGCCCGTCGGCATCTAAGATGGTAATGGCCTTGCGCTTCGTCTCGATAATGCCGCGGTGGCGCAGCTCCGTCAGGCCGCGGCTGACGTTCATGAGGCTCACGCCCAGCGTATCGGCCAGCTCTTCCTGGGTCAGCTCGTGCAGGAGATTTTGCCGGCCCGTATCGCTCAGCTTCAGGAGATAGAGGAGGTTGCAGAGCCGCACGAAGGAGCTGTTGTATTCCTGATGGCCGCTGTCGTAGATGAGGAGATTCGTATACGACGAGAACCAGTCGATGACGTGGCGCACGAGGGTGAAGTTTTCGGCGAACATGGCGGCGAACTGGTCCTGCGTATATTCGTAGGCCTGGACGTGCGTCATGGCCGTACTAAGGAGGGATTCCTCTATTTGGTAGTGCAGGTAGTGGAAGCCCGGGAAAATCGTGCCGCCGGCGTGAAAGGATATGATTTTCCGGTGGCCCGTCTCGTGGACCAGGTAGTTTTGGACGACGCCGGAGCGGATGTAATGGATGCGGTCGAAGGGCTCGCCAGGCTCCCACAGGTAGTCGCCCTTGCGGAAGGAGACGTCCTTGTGGGGACAGGCGGCAAAGTAGCTTTCTAAGTCGCGGAAATCGCCGGCAAAGATATATTTCGGTGTACGGGACATGGGCTTGCCTCCTAGGTCAGGTGGATTTTCCGCTTGTCCTTCATAATCGTCGACAAACGGTGGGAAATGGAAAGAACCGTCCGGCCCTCTGCCGCAGCGGCCAGGGCCTGGAGGACGTCCTGTTCGGTCTGGCTGTCTACGTTGGCCGTAATTTCGTCGAGGAGAAGGACCTTTGGCGAAAGGACAACCGCCCGGGCAATGGAGAGGAGCTGAAGCTGTCCCCGTGAGAAAAGGGACAGACTCATGTCCGTGTCGAGACCCTTGGGCAGGGCGCGGACGACACCTTCCAGGCGGGCCAGACGCAGGGCTTCCCATACGGCCGTGTCCGTAATGGCCGCGTCAAAGAGGGTGATCTGCTCGCGGAGCGTGCCGACGACAGGCTTAAAATCCTGTTCGACGCAGCCGTAGAGCTGCCGTTTTTCTCTGGCCGTAATCGTCTCGGGCGCCCGGCCAAAGAGGCGGATGGAGCCGCCCTGCGGCGTGTAGAGGCCCAGGAGCAGGCGGAAAATGGTGCTCTTGCCGGCACCGCTGCGGCCCAGGAAAAAGACGTGTTCTCCCGGCGCAATCGTAAAGGACAGGTGCTGCAGCACAGGCTGGTCCGGCACGTAGCCGAAGGTCACGTCGTCAAAGACGATGGCTGCGTCTTCCTGTACGGGACGGGCAGGTGCCGGTGGGACGAGTTCCGGCTCATTCAAAAATTCGCTGATATGGCGCAGGCCGGCAATGGCGGTCTGGATATTTTGCAGCTCCATGCCGATATTTTCAATCGGCGTAAAGATCTTGGCCACGTAGGAAATGACGGCTACGGCCGAACCGACGCTGAGGCCAAAGAGGGACTGCAGCTCCAGGCCCGACACGGCGGCGATCATCATGACGGCGACGACGGCGGTCTGGACGGTCTTGATGATGGGTGAGTAAATGCCATCGTAGAAATTGGAACGGTTTACGGCTGTATAGCTTTCGCTGATATACGTGTCGTACCGGTCTTCCATGTAGCGTTCCTTGCCCAGGACGTGGATCATGCGGATATTGCGGATCGTTTCCGGGACGTGGTTGCTCACGCGGCCAATGGCCTGGCGGTTATCGCGCTGGGCCGACAGGGTAGAGCGCTGGAAATGGCGCGTCAGGAGAAAGAGGAACGGCGTGAGGATGACCAGGAGGATGCCCAGGCCGGGACATTCGTGGAAGATGATGAACAAAATGCCGATGAGCTTGAAGCTGTCGGCCAGCATGCCTACGACGCCGTCGGAGTAGAGCGTGTCGATGGTGTCGCCGTCGTTGACGAAGACGCTCGTAATGCGCCCGGCCGGGTGGGGCGTAAAATAGGCTGCCGGCAGGCGGTCGAGCTTGGCACAGAGGACCGAGCGCAGGCCGTGCGTAATCTTTTGGCCGAAAATGGTAATGGCACTGTTTTGCGCCGTTTCAAAGAGGTCTGATATGACGACGAGAAAAAGATAGAGCCCGGCCAGCGTAAAGGGAATCGCCTGGCCGGCCGTGAGGCTGTTGATGACTTCCTTTAAGACGAGGGGTGGCAAGAGGCTCGTTATGACCGACGCCGTAATCAGGGCGATGAGGACGACGACGGCCTGGGGATGGGCCTCTAGGGAGGCTTTGACCGAGGCCTTGACCGGTGTGTAATCGGCTCTCTTAGCGTGCATCGTAATCGACCCCCTCTGCTTGCTTGCGGTAGAGTTCGGCGTAGGCGGGACAGCGGCTCATAAGCTCTGTATGGGTGCCGCACGTGCCCGTGCCGTCGTGGAGAAAGAGGACCCGGTCAAAATCCGGGAAATGGAGGAGCCTGTGGGAAATGTAGAGGATGACCTTGTCCTGGCCGGTGGCGCGCAGGTTGGCCAGAATGCGGCCTT
Source organism: Caecibacter sp. AF58-12pH5A (assembly GCF_027681725.1). Classification (NCBI taxonomy): domain Bacteria; kingdom Bacillati; phylum Bacillota; class Negativicutes; order Veillonellales; family Veillonellaceae; genus Caecibacter; species Caecibacter sp. AF58-12pH5A. Next base: position 16,696 of record NZ_JAQDBC010000038.1, read on the forward strand.
CCCCTTTGGGGTCGACCGAGGCCAGCGGGTCATCCAGGACGACGATGGGCTTTACGTGGGCCAAGGTCCGCGCCAGGGCGATACGGGCCTGCTGGCCACCGGAAAGCTGGGTGCCGCTGCTGCCGGCTACGGTTTGGGCCTGGTCCGGTAAGGCGGCAATTTCCTCGTCGAGGCAGACGCTTTGGAGATAGGGCCAGACGTCGATGGGATCGCCCAGGGCGATGTTTTCCTCTATGGTCGCCGTCATGAGCTCCGGCTCGTGGCCCATATAGGAAATGTACGACCGCCGTTCGGCCTGCGTGAGGTCCCGGAAATCGCGGTCGCCCAGGCGGATTGTCCCGCGCCACGGGACTTCATCGATGAAGAGCTTGCCGAGCATGCTCTTGCCAGAGGCGACGACGCCTGTAATGCCGATGATGTCACCGGGCTTTGCCGTAAAGGAAAGGTGCGCTAGCGACGGTGACGACGCGTCGTAGCGGCAGGCTACATCCGAGAGCGTCAGGGTTACCGGTGCCGCCGGGGCGGCTGCCGCCTGCGCGGGCTCAGCGGCCTGGGCGACGTGGAGGCCTAGGAGGGGCTTTAAGCGCTGCCATGAGACCTGGGCTTTTTGGACGGCGTTGAAGAGCTTCGCTGCGTGGCTGGTCTTGATGGCGAGCTTTGTAAAGCAGGCGACGTACGTCGTAAAGCTGGCAATATCCCAGGCCGTCCAGCCGTCGCCTAAGACGTTGCGGCCGCCGAAGTAGAAGATCATGAGCATGCCGCCCATGGCGATGGCGTTGTAAATGGGCATCATGCTGCCTTCGAAGATGTTGGCTTTGGCACTGGCTTTTTCGTAGGCCGTGAGCTGTGTTTCGTAGCTTTGGTCACGGCTTTCTTCGCGGCCGTTGATGCGGTACGTCAGGGCGTGGCTGATGCGGTCCATGGTCATCAGGTTGAGGCGTCCTTCGGCGCCCTTGTAGGCGATATTGGCGCGGCTTACGACGTGCTTCAGACGGTTGGCCAGGACGTAGGCTACGGGAATCATGCAGCAGGCGAGGAACGTCAGGCGCCAGTCGTAGACGAGGAGCATGACGAAATAGACCATGAGGGCGATGCCCGTATCGAAGATTTCTGTCGTAAATTTCCGCATCCCTTCAGAGCAGGCATCGACGTCGGATACGGCCTTGGTCATGAGGTTGCCCAGGTTTTCCCGGCCCAGCTCGTGGCGGCTCATGTGCACCAGGGAATGGTACAGCGTATGGCGCATGATCCAGCTGATTTGGGCGGAAAAAATGCGTACGCTGTAGCGCTTGCCGGCGCGCATGGCCTGGACCAGGCCGAGGACGACGACGTAGGCTGTAGCGATTTTTACCATATCCATAGGGACTGCGTCGTGGCGCAGAATATCGTAGAGACACTGGGCCATGAGGCCTTCGAAGTAGGGGCCGGCGCCGAGGCCGAGGTTGTAGAGGAGGCCCGTCACGGTAACGATACCGAGAATGGGCAGCTCCCGTTTAAAATAGGAAAGAATGCGGTCCGGATGATCGATCTGGCCCTTTGTAATTCCTATCATGGAAATCAGCTCCTTAGGCTGCGTTTGCCGTACCAGGCAAGGACGGCAAAATACGCCCGGGCCGGCTAGGCCGTACAGGGCGCAGCGATTGCAAAATATAATACATCTAATTTTAACACCGAAGAGGAGGAAAAGAAATGAATGACATGATAAAAGCGATGGAAGAACGACGCAGTATCCGCAAGTACAAACCCGATATGGTGCCGTGCGACGTCGTCGACCGGATTATTGAAGCCGGCCTCTACGCCGCCAGCGGCATGGGCAAGCAGGCGACGAAAATTATTGCTCTTACGAACAAAGAAATCCGCGACGACCTGTCTAAGCTGAACTGCAAAATCGGCGGCTGGGACGAGGGCTTCGACCCCTTCTACGGCGCACCGGTCGTACTCATTGTCCTGGCTGACAAGACATGGGTCAACCACGTCTACGACGGCAGCCTAGTCATGGGCAACCTCATGCTCGCCGCCTATTCCGAAGGCATCGGCAGCTGCTGGATTCACCGGGCCAAGGAAGAATTTGAGCTCCCCTATGGAAAGGAACTCCTGAAAAAACTGGGCATCGAAGGCGAATGGGAAGGCATTGGCCATTGCGTCTTAGGCTACGCCGATTGCCCCCATCCCGAAGCAGCCGCACGCAAAGAACACCGCGTCTACTACATAGAATAATCCAATCGCTTTCCCTTAGGGGAAAGTCCCGCGAGCGGGGATAGAGGGGGGATATAAAAAAGTCCCGCGAAGCGGGGATAGAGGGGATAAGCAAAAGAAAGTCTCGCAAAGCGGGGACAGAGGGGATAAGCAAAAGAAAGTCCCGCGAGCGAGGACAGAGGGGATAAACAAAAGAAAGTCCCGCGAGCGGGGACAGAGGAGATAGAAAAACATGAACGTATTCGTCATCACCGGCAGCCCTCACCGTCACGGCTGCTCGAATTACTTGGCTGAACAGGCCATAGACGGCGCCCGCGCAGCAGGTCATACTGTCGACCGGGTGGATGCGGCCTTTGTGGACGTCCATCCCTGCATTGGCTGCAATCATTGTGAAAGCGGCAAGAACCCGTGCATCTATGACGATGCTATACGGACATTTACAAAAAAATAGAAAAGGCAGACGCCCTGATTTACGCGACGCCCTTGTATTACCACGCCGCGTCGGCCCAGTTTCTGGCCCTCATCGACCGTTATCACGGCATTGACGACCATATCCGCGGCACCGGGAAGAAATGCATCCTCCTCGTGACCGGGTCCAATCCGGATCCGTCCTTCATGGATGGCATGCGCATTTGGTTCCAGACGGATATGCGCTACTTAGGCTGGCAGGCCGCCGGTGCCGTCTACGCCCACGGCTGCACCGATGCCGCCCATTTAGCGGGCACGGCCTTTGCCAAGGAAGCCTATCGCTTGGGTAATACATTGTGAGTAAAAAGCTCTTAAAAAGATAAAAGGAGGCAGCTTTCATGCAATACAAAGTCAAAGTCACGGTTATCGATAAAAAACTCTATCCGGAATTACAGGCAGCCTACTGTGCCGACCCGCAGTCCGGCGCCTGCCCGTGCTACAATGTAGGCGATACGTTTGTCTTTGAACGCTATGGCCTTACGGATGATTTCTGGCACATGGGCCTTAATACGCTGAAAAAGACGAGCTACACGGCTGACGGCGTGGCCGGCGGCCCGGCTATGCCCCACTGTTCGGAAGCGTGGGACGCCATTGCCCGCTATATCTATACGGGCCTGCAGGGTGGCTCCATCATGCGCGGCTGGATGCGCGACGAACACCAGATGATCGCCTGCTGTTCTGATGGCACGCGGCCAGTCATTTTCCGTATTGAACGCCTCGATTACAAGCTCGTCCACGTGGCTGACGGCGCCGCCTTCCAGTCCTTAGTGGAACACTTTGCGTCCATACCGGGTGTACACGACGTACGGGTCCGGAAGGATTTGCAGGCCCTCGAAGTATACATGGACCGGAACGAAGAAGTACCCGATGCCACATTGCGGCAAGCTGCAGAGGAACGCGTCATTACAGCCATCGAATAGGCAGTTCGCAACGGCTAATTTTAAGTATATCGTTTAATGTGTTAGGATATATAACGTTTAACCGAAAAAGTTTTAAAAATTCGCTTGACAAGGTACCCTTTTTCGAGGATAATAAGCGCAACTCACTAATACAAGCACTACTTATCTGTAGTGCCGCATAGAGACGAAGAAAGGGAAAAGGTATGGTAGGGGATAGTCCTACAGAGAGCCGGTGCTGCTGAGATGCCGGTGGACATGTATCATATCGACATCACCCTGGAGTCGCTGTACTGAAGATGCCCGGGAGTCCTAGGTACAGCCGCTAGCCAGCGTTACAGGCTGTCTGTCACAAGGCATGAAGTATAATGACAGGGTGGTACCGCGAGACATCACCCCTGTTGCTCTAATATAGGGCAGCAGGGGTTTTTTGTACCCTCTGTGGCGGTTATTAGTGAGGAGTAGCGGTTCGATGTAACTGTATCGGAAGGGGTATGCTTATGGAAAAGACAATCTCTGCGGCTGTGTCGCAGGCAAAACAACGTACAATGACGAATTTTCGCTGGAAAATCGCCTTTCTTATTTTTCTCATCAGCTTTGTCGCCTATATGGATCGCGTCAACCTGTCCGTAGCAACACCCGTCATTATGCAGGAATTCGGTTTTACTAAAATGGACATGGGGTTTCTTCAGACGTGTTTCTTTGCGGGCTATGCGCTCATGCAGGTGCCTGGCGGCATGCTGGCTGAAAAATTTGGTCTTCGCAAGACCGGTGCCGGCGCAATTCTTTGGTGGTCCGGCTTTACGGCCCTGACGGCCTTTGCCCAGGGCAAGCTGAGCTTTGCTGCTGTCCGCTTGGCCTTTGGCCTCGGTGAAGGACCGGTATTTCCGTCCTTAGGCCAGGCTACATTCAACTGGTTCAATAAGGATGAAAAGGGCAAGGCCAGCTCGGCTATCCTCTTGGGGACCTTCTTTGGCCCCGTCGTAGGACCGATGGTCACAGTAGCACTCATGGCGGCTTTGGGCTGGAACGCCGTCTTTATCATCTTCGGCCTCGTCGGCTGTGTCCTCGCCTGGGTTTGGCATCGCTATGCCTGTGATGATCCGAAAGACAGCCCGTATGTAAACGCAGAAGAAGCTGCCTACATCAATGAAGGCCGCGCTGCTGCAAGCGAAAAGAAGACTGCTCCGTGGAGCCGCTTCCTCCGCTCGCCTCAGTTCTGGGCTGTTGGGATTCAGTTCTTCATTGTCGACTATATTATGTACGTCTTTTTGGCCTGGCTGCCTCTGTACCTCACGGAAGTACACGGCTTGTCCTTGAAATCCATGGGGATCTGGGCTTCCTTCCCGTGGATTGCCCTCATGGCCATGGTCTTTGTAGCAGGCTTCATTTCCGATAGAATGGCACACAGCAAGGACAGCAACCGCCAGTACACCATGCGTACGCTCACGGCCATTGCCGGCGTTGCGGTCACCTCCTTGGGCCTCTTCGTCGCAGCTAATACAGCCAGCGGCGCAGCAGAAACGATCTTCTGGATGAGCGTTTCCTTAGGTGCTTTGGGCTTCTCCATGAGCGCCAGCTGGTCTACAGTTATTTCCCTGGGCGGTAAATACACCGGTTCTGTATCGGGCTGGATGAACCTCTGGGGCAACATTGGCGGCGTCCTCGCACCGATCGTAACGGCTTTCTTCGTTACCAATTACGGCTGGAATAATGCCTTTACGTATACGGCCCTCTTTGGCGTCGTAGCCATCGTAGCCTGGATCTTTGTAAAACCGGGCAAGCAGTTGGCTGGTACGGAAGACTAAGAAGTATATATAGGATATAAAGAAAAGGCCTCGCACTGGGTTGGCATATGCCCGTGCGAGGCCTTTGTGCTGCTTTCTCCCTGTGCCTTCCCTGGAGGGAAGGTGTCACCATGGGTGACGGAAGAGTCGAAATTAGTGGTGATGACGTTGATGTAATAAAGCGGCCGATAGAGGTTGATACAAAAACATATCATTTCAACAAACTGCCTCTCTCCCCCGCGGCCCAGCCGCGCGTACTAGTACCATAAACATGTAGTGAATAGGTCGCTCCTATCCGCTGCACTTATAGTT
>NZ_JAQDBC010000039.1:0-21909 GCF_027681725.1 Caecibacter sp. AF58-12pH5A
AAGATGCAAATAAAAAGAGGATGTGGACAAAATGATTTCTCATTTTGTCACATCCCCCTTTTCAGCTAAGCGAGGGTGATTCCCGCTTATTTATTCTTTTTAGCCAGTGCTTCTTTACCGGCTTTCAGGGTTTCAATGATCTTATCTACATCGTAGACAGTACCTCTCCAGGTACCGCCGCTGACGTCCTGCAGTGCAGCCCAGAGGCGTGTATCATCGGGCAGATCCGGATCCGGACGAACAGCCGGGTTCGTTTCCCGTTCTGCCAATACTTTCGCACCTTCTTCGTAGGTCAGCTTGTGGTCTTCTGTACCGATGAAGTTGAGGCTGCCTTCGAGTTTTACCGTGTCGACGATGATTTCTACTACGTCGCCATCACGCAGTTTGCCGATCGGGCCGCCAGCCAGGGCTTCCGGTCCTACGTGACCGAAGCAAGCGCCTGTGGATACGCCGGAGAAACGGGCATCGGTAATGAGGGATACGTGTTTGCCGAAGGACAGATGTTTCAGGGCGGAAGTCAGCTGATACGTTTCTTCCATGCCTGTGCCGAGAGGACCGCCGGCCATAACTACCATGATATCGCCAGCCTGTACGCCATCGTTTTTGAGAGCTGTAATAGCTGCTTTTTCCGAAGGATAGCATTTAACCTTGGCGGTGTGACGGAAAATGTGGTCCGGGCCGATAACAGACGGATCGATGGCTGTCGATTTAACAACAGAGCCTTCCGGTGCAATGTTGCCTGTCGGGAAGGTAATGGTCGAGCCGATACCTTTGGCTTTTGCCTGTTCCGGGCTGAAGATTACGTCGTCTACGTTGAGGTTGTCGATTTCTTTCAGGCGGTTGCGGCAAGCCACACGGCGCTGGGACTGTTCCCACCAATCGAGGTTTTCGCCGAGGGTGCTGCCCGTTACGGTCATGACGTCTTCGTGGAGGAGGCCCATCTTGCGCAGGTGGAGCATAACTTCCGGAACGCCGCCGGCCATGAATACGTCAACTGTCGGGTAGTTGATTGGGCCCATGGGCAGAACGCTTACGAGACGGGGAACTTCTTTGTTGATGCGAGCCCAGTCGTGTACGGTCGGAACTCTGCAGCCTGCCATGAAAGCGATAGCCGGCAGGTGGATCAGGAGGTTTGTCGAACCGCCGAAGGCAGCGTGGATAACCATGGCGTTTTCAATGGCTTTATCTGTAATAACGTCTTTCGTCGTAATACCTGCTTTGTACATGCCCATAGCAGCAATGGCCGATTTCTTGGCAACGTCATACCAGATCGGTTCGCCCGAAGGAGCCAGAGCCGAATGGGTAATGGAGAAGCCCAGGCCTTCCGCAATAACCTGGCTGGTACCGGCTGTACCCAGGAACTGACAGCCGCCGCCACCGCTGGCGCAAGCCATGCAGCCCAGACGGACAGCGCGGTCGTACGACAATTCATCGTTGGCATAGCGGACGCTGATGGTCTGAACGGTGCCCAGATCTTCGCCGTTGTTCGGCATGAGTGTCGCACCGCCGGGGATCATGATCGTCGGCAGATCGTGCATGCTGGCCAAGGCCATCATCGTAGCCGGCAAGCCTTTATCGCAGGAAGCAACGCCGATAACAGCCTTGCGCGTAGGCAGGGAACGGATCAGACGGCGCATTACCTGGGCGGCGTCGTTACGGTACGGCAGGGAATCGAACATGCCTGTCGTGCCCTGTGTACGGCCGTCGCAAGGGTCGGTTACATAGGCAGCGGAGGGAACGTAGCCCATGGATTTCAGCGTATTGGCTGCTTCCGTCAGGAGGCCATCCAATTCGAAGTGGCCCGGATGAAGACCTACGGCAACAGTCGTGCCGTCATCTTTTTTCAAGCCGCCGTATGTGCTGATCATCATGACGTCGCCATTAGCGAGCGTAGAAGGATCCCAGCCCATGCCGGCATCAATAGTCATACCAAAAATATTGCCACTTGGCGAATTCCGCAGGGCTTCCGGCGTCAAGGGAAGTACCCCTTCAGGACCATCGGCATGCGTGCGGGATTTGAGAATCAAATCGGAGGCATCATTTTCAAACAAATTCTTTACTGCCATGTTATTCACTCCTTTTTTTCAACCCATTCACTAATACTATATATTGGTATCTGAACAGGCGTTTCCTTCTTGTGGACCGTCTAGTTCAGAATAGTAGAAAAACTAACACGTGAATGTGAGTTCATAGTAACGTAAATTTGTGCCACTGTCAATGCATATACGCATGAATTCGTAATTTCATACAGAATAGGTGCCTTAATTTATATATAAAATGAAATATAAGCCGGCTCATTCATTGCTGCTATGAACGAGTCGGCTTGAGCGTGTTAACGATTATTTAGTTTCTTTTTTTGCGGGCTGGGCTTTTGTATTCTTCTTCATCAGGTTTTCTAAGTCAATTCCATCGATGAAAGCCTGTAATTTCTTTACTGTTGGCGGTCTCTGGGAGAAGTGCATGCAGTATTCGCTGACCGGAACGCCCTGCAGGTTCAGTGCTTTTTTCGCAATTTGCGGGAACGGTGTCTTGGATGAATAAATATACATCAAGCCATTGATCTTTTCCTGGCAATCAAACATATATTCCCAATTCTTTTCATTAATGGCACGGCACCATTCGGAGCACAGCTTCGGTGCGAAGTTGGATAAGCCGCCGATGCAGCCGTTACCACCGCTGAGCATGATGTGAACGAGGTTTTCGTCATAGCCGGAGTAAATGATGAAGTCCGGATATTCTTCTTTCGTCACTTCGATGAGCTTACGTGTATGGGAGAAGAGTTCGATCGTATCCTTGTAGCCTACGAGGTTCTTGTGTTTGTGCAAGAGGCGCAGGGTGATTTCCGGTGTAACGTCGTCGCCTGTCGCACCGGGATAGTTGTAAATGAAGACGTTGCCACGGATCTGCGGCAGAATCGTGTCGTAATAGGCTTCAATATCTTCGTCACTGAGCGGGAAGTAGAAAGGACACACGATCATGACGGCGTCGGCGCCGGCATCGCAGGCATAGTTGGACAGTTCGACTGTATCGCGGACGCTCATGCAGCCCGTACCGATCATGCATTTTACACGGCCTTTGATATACGGAACGGCAATATCGATGAGGCGTTTTTTCTGTTCCATGGACATGGCGAAGAATTCACCAGTACTGCCCATGACGACGATGCCGTCTACGCCGCCTTTAATCAGAAAATCATATACCATTTCATTGCCGCGCTGGTCAATGTTTCCTACTCTATCAAATATGGTAACAACCGGGGTTAAATATTCTGCTTTTTTCATGTCTCCCAATCCTTTCCTACTGTGACAAGCTTTCATTTTTAATTCGCATATACTAACTTAGTCGTTATTACGAATCATGTGTCTATTCTACATGATTTATTTTGAATGTCAAGGGAGTCAATGGCTCTTTTCGCGTGTATTTTACATACAATTATGTAATAATTTTTCACATATGCATTCCCTTCGTGACTAAAAAATCCCAGTCATGCATGAAAATTTTGCATACATGACTGGGTTACGGTTTCCCCAGGTGAGACTGCCAGTCTCTTTCCAGGCGCCAGGCGTCTTCTTTTCTATCGATATCTTCCAGTTCCTGTGCCGCTATGGGCAGGCTCCAGCAGTCCTTTGCATGGCGGCGTAAAATAGGGCCGGCACCGCAATCGCCGTGGAGATCCATAAGTTCTTTATAGAACAAGTGGCTGAAAATGGCCGGATTGCCTAAGTTCCCGTCATAGGCAGCAGCCCCGGCAGGACAGCCGGAACGGATATAGCCGGTCAAAAAGGAGGCGATCGTCGCCGCCTTGAGACGCGGCCTGTCGGCGACAAAGTACGCCCAGGCGCCGGCAGCTGCCGTAGCTTTAGTACCGATACGGATCGCTGTGGCCTGGCCTTCGCTGGCCCAGGGATTATCATAAACGGCCGCCCCGCGGGCGCTGCACCAGCGGGCAATCTCCTCATAGGGCGTAACGACCGCCACGTGCCAGTGAATTCCCGGCACCTCCACATAGGACAGGCCTTGCTGCAAGTGGCAAAAGCCATACTGAAACAAGGGCCGGCCGCCGACGGGAAAGAGCAGCTTGTTACTGCCAAAGCGGCGGCTCAGGCCGGAAGCCAGGTAGAGGACGGCAATGTCCATTACGACACCTCCGCCTCAGCAAAGGACGTAATCAGGCCTTGGGCAAGACCGGCTTCCTGCAGGATTAACGCACCTGCCAGCTGCTGTGCCGGTGTGTCGGCCTGATTTAAAATGGCGATGACCGGCCACGTATAGGACTTTAAAGCGGCCAGACTGCCCTTGGCCCAGAGGGCGGCAAAGAGACTGATGGTCAAAGGCGTACTGCCCTTATCGGCTTCCTTCGGAAAGGTCGTGCCCAGCCGTTCCGCTGCGGCTTCGCTTTCAGCCCAGCCATAGCAGCTGCTCTTAAGGGATTTTCCCAAGGCGCTCAGGCCGGCTACGCACAAGACGGCGTCGCACGTTTCCGGCAGTACCGGCTCGAGAGGCCGCGGAATTTTAAAGGGCTGCCGCCGGGCACCGTCGGCTTCTACGAGAACCACCTGGGCTGCCGGGCATGCGGCTTCATAGGCAGCATCGCCAATATAGGCAATTTTATCTTTCCCATAGGGCAGGCCGGCAATGACCAGGCTGTCCCGTTCCAGGGCGGCTGTGATGACGGCCGGATCGTTGCTCAGTACGCCGTGGCTCTCCGGCTTATACATATGGGTCGTCGTGACGACGAGGACCCGTTTGCCGGCGGCTACAAGTTCCTCTGCCAGGCGCATGATGCACGTCGTCTTGCCGCCAGCGCCGGTGACGGCTACCACCTGCGGCCCGTCTGCCTGTGCCAGGGACGGACAGAGACAGGTAATACTCTCCCAGAGACTGGTCGTACGTTTAGATTGTTCCTTTTGATATATGATAGCTTCCATCTGTTTCCTCTCTCCAAATATAGGCACCTTTTTTTTGACGTCCTTCCCGTTTCGCCCGGATGGCAATGAGCTCGGCTGCAATGCTGACGGCGATTTCTTCCGGTGTCGCCGCAGAAATTGGCAGGCCAATAGGAGCGTGGAAACGGTTTATGTCTTCTTCCGTAAAGCCATCTTGTTTTAATTTATTGCGGACAAAGGCCAGCTTGGCCCGGCTGCCAATGACGCCCATATAATAGGGGTGGCATGTGAGGACGTATTTTTGTGCTTCATAGTCGCCCACGTGGCCCCGCGTCATGATACAGACATAATCGTCCGGCGTGACCGTCACGTGCTGTGAAAGGTCTGCAAAATCCGTTACGATGCACTGGTCTGCCATAGGGAAGCGTTCGTGATTGGCAAATTCAGCCCGGTCATCGACAACGGTACAAAAGAAATCGAGCTCTGTTAATAATGGTACTAAGGCCAGGGCTACGTGGCCACCGCCAAAGACGATGACGCGGCGCGGCTGTACCAGCGTTTCTTCATAGAGCACGCCGTCCTGCCGGGCTTGTATACCTTCGGCCGTAAGAGCCGTACCGGCACAGGCGGCCAGTACCGGCTGCGCCGTTGCTGCCTCACACGTCACTTGCTGCGTACCGTACTGCAGGGCCATGGCCCAGCGGTCCGGGACCGTCACATCGAGGGCCAGCCAGCTTGGCTGATGGCTCTCCAGACACTGCGTGAGTGTGGTAAAAAAGGCGATAGCCGCCGCATCAGCAGGTGCCAGGTATTGGCAAAATACGAGCAATTCGCCGCCACAGACGCCGCCAATGTCGGCGGTGGGATTCTTGTGCAGGAGCAGTGGCAACAGGCATGAGGTTCCGCCTGCCAGGGCGGCGCGGCCGGCTTCACAGGCTACATATTCCTGATAGCCGCCGCCTACAGTCCCTACGGTCGTGCCATCGGCCAAAACCAGCTGGTGGCTGCCGGCCGTACGCGGCGTTGACCCTTTCGTATCCAGGATGGTCAATAAGACAACGGCCCGGCCCGCCTTAAGTTCTGTCAAAAGCCGTGCAAAGAGTGCATGCATAAGTCACTTGTTCCTTTCTGTGTATCATTAGCGGTATAAAAGAATAATATGGTTTCCCGTAACCCCCAGCTTTTCCGGCAGGTGCTGCAGGCGGTGTTCTGTTTCCAGACGCCATGTAAGCAGCCCTGGTACGGTCTGGCTGCGGTAGCGGAACTGGACGAGCCGGCTAAAGGGCTGGTCCACTACCTTTATTATTTCTACAGGATACTCGTTTTCTCCTGCTCCGGCCGAAAAGGCTTGCTCCCGTATGGCAATAGCCCGGACTGCTTCCGGAACAGGCCGGCCCGTATCCAGGCAAAGGCCCCAGTCCGGCACCGCGACAGTCGTCTCTCCTGCCTTACGGGCTGGGACGATATTCTTACAGCCCGTGAGAATCGCCCCGGCCTGTGTTTCCGGTGCAGCAAAAACGTTTTCTACGGTCCCACAGGTATCGACCTGCCCGTCTGCCAGGATGGCCAGGTGATCACAGAGCTGGTACGCTTCTTCCCGGTTATGGGTAACGACGATGACGTCCTTGTGGAACTGGCCTAAGAGGCCGGTCATTTCTCCCATGAGCTGTTCCTTCAGGTATACGTCGAGGGCACTAAAGGGCTCATCGAGGAGGAGAATTTCCGGTTCGTTAATGAGGCAGCGTGCCAGCGCCGTCCGCTGCTGCTGCCCGCCTGACAGCTGGGCCGGCCGCAGGTGCTCCAGGCCCGTGAGCTGCATACGCCGGATCATGGACTGCACACGCTGCCGCCGTTCCCGGCTGTTTTTCAGAAAACGGGCACCGCAGGCAATATTTTCTTCTACGCTCATCGTCGGAAAGAGGGCATAATTTTGAAACAAATACCCTACGCGCCGCTGTTGTACGGACACATTGATTCCCTTTTCCGCATCAAAGAGGACCCGCCCGTTGAGGACAATGCGGCCCTGATCGGGCCGTTCGATGCCGGCAATGCATTGGAGGGTCTTGCTCTTACCGCTGCCCGACGCGCCTAAAAGGCCCCACACGCCAGCCCCTGTTTCCAGGCGGACGGCCAGGTGGAAATCGCCCAGTTGCTTTTGGATCTGAACGGATAGACTCATGCCTGCCTCCTTGTCTGGCTCCGTTTGCCCAGCATATTGATGGTCAGGAGAACGACGGCGCTGATGGCAATATTGACCAGTACCCAGATGAAGGCACTGTATTCGTCATTGGTCCGCCATAACTGATAGACCGTCGTCGAGATGGTAGCCGTGCTATGGGGAATATAGCCGATGAGCATGCTCGTCGCCCCGTATTCTCCTAAGGCCCGGGCAAAGGCCAGGACCGTACCGGCCATGATGCCCTGGCGGCAATAGGGCATACGGATGTGCCAGAAAATGTACGTATCGGAAAGGCCCAGGGTGCGGCCGCTCCAGGCCAGGGTTTCATCGAAGCTTTCAAAGGCGCCGCAGGCCGTGCGGTACATGAGCGGGAAGGCGACGACTGCCGAAGCGATGACGCCGCCGTACCAGGTCATGACGAACTGTACGCCCCACTGGGCCAGGAATTGGCCGATGGGGTGGTTGAGGCCAAAGACCAGCAGCAAGAGCCAGCCGCAAACCGTAGGCGGCAGGACCAGGGGCATAGTCAGGATGACGTCGACCAGCCCTTTCAGCCAGCTGGGCAGGCGGGCCACATAGTAGGCCATAAAAATGCCGCTAAAAAATACGAGAATACAGGAAATAGCCGCGATGCGCAGACTATTCCAGAGTGGATACCAATCCATCACTGGCCGTCCGTCACAGGGCTAAAGCCGACGTGTTCAAAGACCTTCATGGCTGCATCACTCTGTAAATACTGCAGGAAATCCTTGGCAGCCGCTGCATGCTTGCTGTCTTTGAGGACTGCTGCGGGATAGATGGCCTGGCCACACATGGCCTTTGTCGCCTGGTCGAGAGGTTTCAGGCCGGCACTGAACGCGTCGGTTGCATAAATAATGCCGCAGTCGGCACTGCCTTCTTTGACCTGGGTCGTTACTTCCTTGACGTTAGAGCCATAGGAAATATGGCCGGCATTGGCCAGTTCCTGTTCGTTCAGGCCGTAATAGGCCAGAATTTTTTGCGTATACTGGCCGACAGGTACATCGCTGTTGCCCATAACCAGACGGATCGAGCCGGCCTGCAGTTTTGCTGCCATGTCGTTGAAGTTTTCTACGTGGCCCGGGTTGCCTTCCGGCGTGACGAGGACGACGTGATTTTCTAAGAGATTGATGCGCGTATCAGGCATGATGAAATCGAGGTGACCGGGATTCTTTTTTTCGTCCTGCGTCTTGTCGAGCTGATTCATCTGTTTTTGTGCGGCCGAAATGAAGACATCGCAGGCGGCACCGTTTTCAATCTGCTTTTTGAGTGTCCCTGACGAATCAAAGTTAAAGACCAATTCTACGTCAGGATGTTCTTTTTCATAGTCCTTGGCAATCTGATTGAGCGTTTCAGTCATACTCGCAGCAGCAAAAACCGTGAGCTTCACTTTTTCTCCACCGGCACTGCCGGCATCCTTCTTTTCGGCGCTGCAGCCTGCAAGACCTACGGCCAGCGCTGCCACTACGGTGACAGCAATCCACTTTTTCCATTTCATACTACATATCCCCTTTCGTATTGGTTAGCGGCCACAGTCGCCGCCGGTGCCCCTTAAAATATCCAGTCCATGAGGCAGCACATCTGCGACGATAGCCCAATATTCCCGGCAGGCCTTGGTGCTGCCCGGAAAATTGATGATCAGCGTCTTTTTACGGATGACGCTCACACCGCGGGACAGCATGGCCCGCGGCGTAATGGCCAGCGACGCTGCCCGCAGGGCTTCGGAAATGCCCGGCACCTGCTTATCTGCCACGGCCAGTGTTGCCTCCGGCGTGATATCCCGCGGTGACAGGCCTGTACCGCCCGTCGTCAGAATGAGATCGACTTGCCGCTGATCGGCCAGGCGGCGCAGGTGCTGCTGCAAGGGACCGGCTTCATCGGCCAGGAGCAGCGTTTCGACGACGTCATAGCCGGCCTCCCGGAGGCAGGCAGCCAGGGCCGGGCCGCTTTCGTCGTGCCGCTCGCCGCGGCTGCCCTTATCGGACAAGGTGATGACCGCCGCCTGATAAGGGCGCTTGCCTGCCTGCTGTACCACAACCAGCTCATCGCCTACGTGGAGCGTACCGCCTTCAAGGACCTTGGCAAAGACGCCCTGCCGCGGCATGATGCAGTCACCGACGGCCTGGTAAATGGTACAGTGCTGATGGCATTCCTTACCGATCTGCGTCAATTCCAAGAGTACTGTGCCGCTCTGCAGGCGCGTCCCTACGGGCAGGCGGGCAAAATCGATACCCCGGACGACCATATTTTCACCAAAGGCACCGGGGCCTACGTCGGCGCCGCGGGCCCGGAAGGCTTCAATCTGTTCGCTTGCCAAGAGGCTTACCTGGCGGTGCCAATGGCCGGCGTGAGCGTCGCCTTCGATGCCCCAGTCAGGCACGAAGGCAGCGGCTGCGACCTGTTCCTTCTGCGTACCTCTGTGGGTACTGATACATAATGCTTCAATGACTGCCATATTCAGCCTCCAATTTGACTCATTTTTTTATGCTCTGTCACTTCATTTTGGTTTTCAAAGTGGTGTCCTGCCGGCTTATTTGCCAGACAAGACGCCATAGCCTTATAGAGGTCTTCATCAGCGGCGCCGCTGCGCAGGAGGCTTCGCAGGTCCGTACCCATGTCGTAACACAGGCAGGGCTTTAAAAAGCCCGTACTGGTCAGGCGCAGGCGGTTGCAGCTGCCGCAAAAGCGGTGCGTCTGGGCCGCTATGAAGCCGATACTGCCGCGCAGCTGACGGCTCCGGTAATAGACAGCCGGACCGTTGCCGTGCCAGGCCGTATCAGGCTGAAGATCGTCATAGACAGTACGCAGCACCGCCAGGCAGGCCGCACCGGCAGGGCCGGCAAAGTGCCGGCCTTCGCCAATAGGCATGACCTCAATGTAACGCACGTCTACAGGCAGGTCCCGGGCCAGCTCTGCCAGGGGCAGGATCTGGTCTGCCGTGTCGGCCAGGAGAACGGCGTTGACCTTCGTACGGATAGGCCCGCTGGCGGCTGCGGCAATGGCTTCTTCTACCACGGCTAGTCCGTCGTAGCCGGTCAGGGCTGCATACTGCCCGGCGTCCCGCGTATCGAGGCTGATATTCAGTCCGTCCAGGCCCAGTTCCTCTAAGGCGTGTAAATCCCGGCCCAGGCTAAGGCCGTTCGTCGTCAGCGTGACCTGGTCCACACCGGCCATTTCCTTTAATTCCTTTATAAAGGGAATAATGCCACGGCGCACAAGAGGTTCGCCGCCTGTAATCTTAAACCGGTTAATGCCCAAGCGCAGGGCCTGGCGGCAAATACGTCTGATTTCCTCGTAGCGCAGGATATCGTCGTGCTGCAAGGGCGTGACGCCTGCGGGCTGGCAATAGATGCAGCGCAGATTACAGCGGTCGGTCACGGAAATGCGCAGGTACGTAATGTCCCGGCCGGCAGCGTCACGCATGATCAGCGCCACCTTCAGTAAAGGTAAAATGACCGCTCCGGCCGCCACTTTTTTCAACCAGGTGGATATCCCTGATGACCATGCGCTTATCCAGGGCCTTACACATATCGTACAGCGTAAGCAGGGCCGTCGACACCCCTGTAAGGGCTTCCATTTCTACGCCGGTCTGGCCACTGCAGCGTGTCGTACAGCGCGCTTCAATGGTATGACTTTCAGGCTGCAGGGAAAAGACGACCTGGCAATGCGTAAGGGGCACGATGTGGCACAAGGGAATGAGCTCGCTCGTGCGCTTGGCGCCCATGATGCCGCCGACCTGAGCCACACCGAGAACATCGCCCTTCTTGACCGTATGGGCCACAACGGCGTCGAAGCAAGCGGGACTCATGGAAAGGGTGCCTACAGCCGTCGCTTCCCGGGCCGTCACGGCCTTGTCACTCACGTCGACCATACGGGCGTTACCGGCTTCATCTATATGGGTAAATGCTGTCATAGTCGCTCCTATCTGCCAAAGCTGCACTGCGGGAAGGTACACACAGGACAGTTCAGGCAATAGCCGCCTTCACCCCAGGCAGCAATCTGTTCCTGCGTCAAAGGAACACCGGCTATGAGGGACGGCAAGGCCAAATCAAAAACAGTCCGCTTGGCATACATGACGCACCCGGGCAGACCGATGACCGGCCGGCCATCTGCCATGTACGCAACGAGGAACATGGCCCCCGGCAGGACCGGTGCACCGTACGTGACGATACGGGCGCCTGTATTTTTAATGGCTAAGGGCGTCTGGTCATCGGGGTCGACACTCATGCCACCGGTACAAAAGACCATATCCACGCCTTTGTCCAGCATGGCCATAATGGCGGCTGTAATGGCCTGGGGATCGTCATCTAAGATATCGTGGGCGATCATGGTGGCGCCAAATTCCTTTAATTTCCCTTCAATGACGTCCGTAAAGGTGTCTTTAATACGTCCGTGGAAGACTTCGCTCCCTGTCGTCACGACGCCAAAGGTGCGCTTTTCAAAGGGCACGACCTGCAACAGGGGTTCCTTGCCGGCAGCTTCGCGGGCACGCTGCATCTTTTCTTTCTCTATAACCAAAGGGATGATGCGTGTGCCTGCCAGATGATCGCCGGCATGGACCGTAAAGCCGCCGTGCCGGCAGGCGATCATCATTTCCCCCAGAGAATTGACCCGCTTCAGGCCGGCCGTATTGACCGTAAGGAGGCCATCGCAGTCGGCAATGAGTTCGATCTTCCCTTCTTTGGGCTCGCTGCCGTGCATGTGACTGCCCATACAGATATCACGCAGAATGGCTGCGGCATCATTTTCGTGCAGCATATTTTCGTTATTTTCCCAAATATAAATCTGTTCTTTCCCTACGGAAAGGAGCACGGGAATATCTTCAGGCTGAATAATGTGGCCCTTACGAAAAACAGGGCCTTTGGTAACGCCACGGATGATCTGCGTAATATCATGGCAGAGCACTTGGCCAACGGCATCTTCTGTACGTACTTTTTTCACGTTGTATACCTCCCGGATTGATGCATAAGGATCGCCGTCACGACAGCGCCGCCAAGGCAGCGGGCCTTATCGGAAACGGTGAAACAATTTTTTAGTTCTTCCTGACGGGGATCGATATCGGCAATCTTAAAGCCCTTCGTCACGGCATAGCCGTCCCGGATGAGCCCCCGGACGAGGCCGGTCAGGCTGGCAGGCAAGCGAATTCCCGGTGTGGCTGCCGTCACGGGCGTAGTCAGCTTTTGCGGACTGAGCAAGGCCATGGCCTGCCCCTTTTCTACCGTATCGCCAATCTGTACGAGGCCATACAAAAAACCTGCTGCCGGGCTGTGCATGACCCGTTCCTTTGACGCGCCGGCAATGGTACCGGGTACGCCCGTGTTCGGAGCTGCCGCTCCCTTCGTAAGGATACGGCCCAGGTTATGGCCCCGCTGCGTTTCAATGACATAATCAGCGTCGGTCCCGGCCGTAAAGCCCGGCCCTAAGGCGATGACGCACGGTGCCATATCCTTGCGGGTACCTAAATTGCGTTTCGCCAGAATCGCATCGACGACGACAGCGGGATTACGCTGGCCAATGGCCAGGCCTTCCGGATCGATGAGCAAAGGCACATAGCCCTGTTGCCACGCAGCCTGTATGTCCCCGTCAGTTCTGCAGCGGACACAGGTCACGTCTTCTACGCAGGCCAGGCCGTCATATACGGCTTCCGATAAGGCCACCTGGCGGCGAATGGCTGACGGTCTTTCCGCTTCCAAAATGAGGACAAAGAAACCGGCCCGCCAAAGGGCTTGTACCGTTCCTGTTGCTAAATCGCCGCCTCCGCGGACGATGACGAATCTATTTTCCATGACCAATCTCCTTTAAGCGCCTGAGTTCCTGGGGATTAAAATATTCGGCAAATTTTTCCTGAGCTACACGGCAGACACTATCCTCTAGGGAGTCATACCGCTGCAGCAGGATCTGCGCCTGGGCCGTAAGGACACTATGGCCGCCGTGAAGCCCGCCTACGTGGCGCTCAATCAGCGGAAAGCCCCAAATATTTTCTGCCTCCTTCATGACGGTCCAGGCCTTACTGTAGGACATGCCCATCTGCTGGGCTGCGCCCTGGAGGGAGCCTGTTTCGCCAATGCCCCGCAGCAGCTGCGCCACACCGGGACCAAAGGCCCGCGTCTCCTTAAGTATCCGTACGGTTACCTTGCAATGCAAAGGCACCCCTTGTTCTCGTTCCATCCTGTCTCCCTTCCAGGCGTTATTCTTTCATTCGAATAACGCCTGCCTAGAAAAAGCCGGTTTTGACACCGGTATTACAGTCATATTATATAAGAATTCTTACAAAAATGCACGTAAAAGAAAGAGATTCTTCTCTTGTCGCCAGTCCCTGAATTCCGTATACTATGTATAGGCACTACCAATTTATTTTGAGAAGGAGCTGATCTACTGTGAGTTATCAGGCAGCATTTATTTACTTGGCACCGGGCAACGATCCGGAAAAACAAAAGGCCGTCATTCCCGGCCCTTCTATTGACCTGACCGTCGTCGGCGTCAAATCCTATACAGATGCCGTAGCAGCAGCACAAAAGCTCGTTGCAGATGGCGTAGGCGCCATTGAACTGTGCGGCGGTTTTGGCTTTGAAGGCGTCGCCATGGTCAAAGAAGCCGTCGGCAATAAAGCCGCCATCGGCGTAGTCCACTTCGATATTCATCCGGGACTGGGCAACAAGAGCGGCGACGTGATTTTCAATAAAAAATAGGCATGAGACAAGGCAGCAGCCGCTTTCACGTGGCTCCTGCCAATAAATCGTAAAGGCCCGGCCAGCGTATATGCTGACCGGGCCTTTTGACCTATGCAAGTGGGTGTTGACTTATTTTACGATAACCGATACGCCATCGGGGATAACCGTGATCTTCGGATCCGTTACGCCTTTAGCGGCTACGAGTTTCTTAGCCATTTCGATAGCTTCTTCGATGTTGTTGGCATATTTCAGATGCATATCTTCGACCATCTGTTTCGGTGCGCTCGTTACCATGATGATATCGAAGTGCAGGAGCAGACGCAGGAGAATCTGCGATTCCCACTGGTCAAAGATCGTTTCGTTACGTGTACGGGCCAGGATTTGGTCCATCGCTTTCTGCAGGTCCGTAGCTTCTTTCAACGTATTGAAGAAGTCTTCACCGCCGTGACCGTCGTTGCAATTGGAAACGTCGATGATAACGCCGCCGTCTTTGCAGGTTGCTTCAGCAGCCGTCATGCCTTTTACGGACTGGTAAATATTCTGGTCCAGAGGATAGCCGCCGTTCGTCGTGATAACGATATCAGCCGGAGCCGGTTTAACACCAGCCAGTTTCATTTCGAAAGCAACGCCTTCTTCATGGGCTTTTTCTCTGTCACCGGCAAAAGCAGCGATGACTTTCTTATCAGCGTCAATAACGACGTTGCAAATGAAGGCCAGGTTAGCTACTTTGGCAGCATAGAGCATATCTCTGTGGATCGGGTTACCTTCCAGGATACCTGTACGGGCATAGGGGCTGTCGATGAATTCGGAGCAGTGGTTAGCAAGAACCGTAATCTTGCTGGCTACGCCAGGGAGTACGGATTTACGGCCGCCGGACATGCCTGCGAAGAAGTGTGGTTCAATGAAACCTTCTGCTACGAGCAGGTCTGTATTAACAGCCAGTTTATTGAGCAGGCATTCGCCGCCGGACGGAAGCGTGCCGATGCTGACCATGTCTTCATCGTTACGGCTGACATGAATGACGATCTTTTCGTTATTAGCGATTTCTTCGCCATATTTGCCAACCAATTCTTCATGCGTCGTCGGGCGATGCATGCCTGTCGCTACGAGGATGGTAATATCGATATCCGGGTTGCCTTTACGCAGTTCAGCCAGGAGCTGCGGCATGATAACATGGCTCGGTACCGGACGGGTATGGTCACTGGAAATGATCGTGCAAGTTTTCTTACCTTTTGCAAGTTCGCTCAGTTTCGGGCTGCCAATGGGGTTGGCCAGGGCGTCAGCAACGAGTTCGGCTTCCGATTTCGGTGCTTTGTATTCATGAGCATGAGATACGAGTACGCCGGCTACCTGTTCTTCAGGAAGTTCGAAATTGACTTTACCTTTACCGAAGGGAATGGAAAAATTCTGCATAGATAACCCAACCTTTCTTTCACTAAAAAGATCCTTATAAAGAGCAAACGGTAAAACCGGAATGGTTTTACCGTTTGGCCCTATCTGCCTTCCGGCATTACTATCTACTTATTCCTGAACAGGAACTTCGTCGTTGATGCTGACAACTTTGCCCGGGTTCATAATGTTCTTCGGATCGAGGGCTTTTTTAACAGCTTTCATCAATTTCAGTTCGATGGGGTTCGTGTATTTTTCGAGCAGAGCTTCACGTTTGAAGCCAATGCCGTGTTCACCGGAAATACGGCCGCCCAGGCTGTAAACGAGATCATAGATTTCGCCCTGGATCTTCGGCAGCATTTCTTCCCACTGTTCCTGTGTACGGTCGTCTTTCAGGATATCGATATGAACGTTGCCGTCGCCGCAGTGGCCTGCGCAGTGCATAGCAACATCATATTTTTCGGAGAGACGGGAAATCTGCTGTACAGCGCCCGGAATTTCCGTCATCGGAACAACGATATCTTCCATGGAGAAGACTAAGCTGCGAGCACGGTCGGCTTCGAGGTACGCTTTACGGGATTTCCAAATAACAGCCGGGTCAGCAACGAGGGAATCGATGGCGTTGTTTTCTTCAGCCAATTCAACGATCTTTTCGCACTGTTCGTCGAGAACGTCTTCGTTATCGCCAGCGATCTGGATGATGATGTAGTTGCCTACGTCGGAGTGCGGCAGTTTTTCATCGAGGAAGATTTCAACCTGTTTGATCGAAGCATTATCCATGAATTCTACGCAAACCGGTGTGATACCAGCGTTCATAACTTTCGGTGTCAGGGCAATAGCGTCGTCGAGGTTGTCGAATACAGCCAAGAGGTCCATCTGATGTTTCGGCAAGGAAACGAGTTTCAGGTAGATCTTTGTGATGATACCGAGAGTACCTTCGGAACCGATGTAGAGGTGCATGAGCATGTAGCCCGTAGCATTTTTACGGAATTTACCGCCCAAGGTTACAACTTCGCCGGTCGGGGTAACAACTTCGATACCCATAACCTGGTCACGAGTTACGCCATATTTAACAGCACGGTTGCCGCCAGCGTTGGTAGCTACGTTGCCGCCGATGAAGCAGGAGTCCCCGCTGCAGGGGTCGCCGCCGTAGAAGAGGCCTTCTTCAGCTACTTTGCTCTGGAGAACAGCAGTCGTAACGCCCGGTTCGGTTACGCAAACCATGTTTTCTTTATCGATTTCGAGGATTTTGTTCATGCGTTCGATGGAGATGATAACGCCACCGAAGGTAGCTACAGCGCCGGCAGCCAGGCCTGTACCTGCAGCACGCGGAACCATAACCGTATCGTTGTCATAGCAGAGCTTTACAACTTTAGCAACTTCTTCCGTCGTAGCCGGAAGAACGACAACCTGCGGTTCTCTCATATAATGAGGGTCTGTTACTTCATCATGAGAATAGGGTTCCAGTTTGTCTTTGTCGGTGTATACATATTTTTCACCAACGATTGCTTTGAGCTGTTCAATTAACTCTGGTGTAACAATACCTTTTGCCATAATACATACCTCCATAATATAAAAAATAAAAACTGAAGCTTATTGCATCCGGCAACGACCGGATCGTCGACTTAATATTACGAAAGATTTAAAAAACATACGCTATTTATCTTTCGTTTTTTTCCTACGCGTTTTATTATACCCTACTTGTCTGCATCTGTAAATTACATTTACACATTTTTAACTTGCATTTTTAAGATAAACTTATGGTCGACTATGATAGTATATCATAAATTTTCTCTATTTCCGTTGCTTTTGCCACAAAAACTACGGAACATATTCTGCATATTATGAAACAATCTGACGTTCTTCATGCATTTTAGTAATAAGCAGACATTCACAAAAGGAAACACAGCAAGGCAGCGCGTAACGTACATATTTATAAAATTACACGTATTGAAAGCAAGAGAGTACACCACACAAAGAATTAAGCATACACTCTTGCTCCCACCTATCCACAAGAGGAAATCAGTTAACCAAGAACGGAACGACGCTCGGTGCTATGATGGTGATAATACCGGCAACAACCAGGAGGAAGAGACAATAGCCTACAGTCCCGCGCATGATTTCACTTTCCTTGCCATCAGCAACGGCACCTACAGCGCCGATGCCCAGAGCAATACTCTGCGGGGAAAGCATCTTGCCAATACAACCACCGAGGGAGCTGGCACCGGCAAGCCACGGCTGGCTCATACCTAAGGAAGAAGCAACCGATACCTGCAGCGGCCCAAAGAGAACGTTGGCGTTCGTGCAAGACCCGGTAATGAAGGCGCCGAGACCACCAACGAGAGGAGCAAAGATCGGGTAGCCGTTGCCCGTTGCATATACGAGGGCATCAGCAATTTCCTGGGTCATGCCCGAGTAGGTCATGACTTTCGCAACGATAACGACCGTGATGATCGTCAGATAGGTAAAGCGAAGACCGATGAAATTGTCTTTGAATACCGAAGCAATCTTGCCAACAGAAGCACCCTGATACAAGCCGCCGAGAATAGAGGCGATGAAAATCATGATGCCAGGAACGGCAATCCACGTGAAGGTGTACGGTTTAGCACCGGCACCGATATAGATAGGAACAGTCGTCTTAATCGAAGCCAGAGGCCCGTTGATAGCCGGGAACAGTTTCGATGTACCGACGAGAAGCACGAAGATCAGGATGAAGATCATAGCGGCTTTCACGCCTTCGCCAAAGGAAACGGCTTTCTTATTTTCTTCATGCATTTCCAGTTTGTATTCCGGATTGCTGACCGTCTTGGAAGCTTTCGAATAGAGAACGATGACAGCCATGATGATGACGGACGATACCATTACCGGCAGTTCCGCACCTACAGTCATGGAAATGAGCAGTTCCGGAATAGCCAGTGCCAGGCCGGAAAGAAGGGTAACAATGCCTACCCCTTTTAACGCTTTTAAACCGCCGCCGATGCAGATAACGACCAAGAAAGGAGCGATGAGATCAGGAATAAAGGAAACGATAGAAACCTTCGTTGCCAGTGTAACAGCCGGAATACCGGTAATCGAAGCCATGGTCGTCGTCGGGATACCAATGGAACCAAAGGACGGTGCAACAGCATTCGAAATCAGGCAGGCAACGATCGTGCGGATCGGCGGATACCCCAATGCAACCAGCATAGCTGCCGGAATAGCAACGGCTGTACCAAAGCCAGCCATGCCTTCCATAAATGTACCGAAGCCCCAGGCAATGAGGAGGCACAGGACACGTTTATCTTCACTGACCGTAGACAGCATCTGTTTGATGATTTCAAAGCTGCCTGTTGCCACTGTCAGTTTATAGGCGAACAAGGCCATGACGATAACAAGCAAGATAGGCCAGCATGCCAAGGCCACGCCTTCCAAGACAGCCGAAATGGCGACCGGAACGGACATGCCAAAGCACAACACAGCGACGATAAATGCAATAATGGCCGCAATCGGGCAAGCTTTCCAGCCTGCCATCTTAAGGAATCCCAATGCTACAATGAGAAATAGGATCGGGAGCAAGGCCAATAGAACCATTACATACCACCCCTTAAAAAAACGCACAATAATAACAAATAGATATCTTCTTGCACTTAAACGCACAAAAACGCACAAAAAGACCCGTTCTTTATTTAGATTGTATCCGGATTCAATCTTCATATCGTTATTATACCGCGTAACAATGGGACTGTATAGTACGACACATTACATTAATACATATTCTCCATATCTATTTTGGATTGCAATCAGTGTACACTTTACTGATATGCATAATCCTTTTGATTTTTTAAACTTAATCTTTTATTTTCTTAAATTATTAATATTGTCATTTTTTTCACTTTCGCATTATGATTTTAAGTTATTTTAAAACAGAATATCGATTCATGCCTTTTGTCTATACTAAAAAAATGGCTTACTAATCAATATTAGCAAGCCATTTCATATAGGATATACTACTTTTTTCTTATGGGAAAGCCGTCACTTATAGCGTCTTGTTCTTTTCTGCTGACACGATGACGGCATTCATGGCCGCAGCGCGGAAGCCATTTTCTTCCAAACTTTTCACGGCTTCAATGGTCGTACCACCAGGAGAGCACACGTCGTCCCTCAATTTGCCCGGATGTTCACCTGTTTCTAGGACCATTTTGGCTGCGCCCAGGACAGTCTGGGCGGCAAAGGTGTAGGCCATGGGACGGAACATGCCTTCCCGCACGCCGGCATCTGCCAAGGCTTCAATAAACATGTAGACGAAGGCCGGGCCACTGCCGCTAAGACCACACACGGCGTCAATGAGCCGTTCTTCTACGACCTCTGCCTTGCCGAAGCTGCGGAAGATTGCTACGGCAGCCTCTTTTTCGTCGTCTGTCAAATACCCATTAAACGTAAGGGCTGACATGCCTTCGCCTACCATAGCCGGTGTATTGGGCATAACCCGGACAATTTTCGTCTGTTCCGGCATGGCCGCTGCTAAGCGGGACAAGGTCAGGCCGGCAGCGATGGAGATCATAATCTTGCCGCCTGTAATATACGGCTTGATTTCCTCTAATACGCCAGGCATAATGAACGGCTTGACTGCCAAAATGACTGCTTCAGACTGTTCCAAAAGCTCTTTAGCCGAATCTACTCTGACGGCGCCTAATTCGTCAGCCAGGCGTTGCGCCTTTTCCGGGTGAATGTTATAGAGATAGACTTGATTACCCTGCATCAGGCCCGATCGGACCAGGCCGGACGCAATGGCCCGTCCCATATTTCCTGTACCCAGGATCCCCAGTGTTTTAAACATAAAAAGCAACCTCCTTCAGCTAAAAAATGCGCGCTAACAACGAACTGGCCAGGCAGCTACTGGACGATACCGGCAGCATCAATAGCTTTTTTAACCTTAGCAGCCAGGCCAGTAATCTTCTGCTTCGATACAGAGCATACAGCCAGACGGATGCCTTTTTTCAAGGGCACGAGATATACGTGCTCCTGTTCCAAAATGTCACAGATCTTATCGGCATGGGTGACAGGAATCGTGATGAAGAAGCCGGAAATGTACGGCAGAATTTTTAAACCGCAGGCAGCTGCTTCTTCCATGAAGATATCGGCCCGTTCTTTAATCATCTGGAAATACATCGCCCGTTCCTGATCGAGACGGGCCACCTTGTCCAGATCTTTCGTAATTTCGATCATCGTCCACATGGCGGAGCTGTTGGCGTTAGACCACGTAGCACGGGCCGTGTATTTATTAATAGCCATAAATTCATCGGCAATTGCTTCCTCAGGCGTAACGCAAATCATGGCGCCCAGACGCTGGCCATAGAGGGTAAAGCTCTTCGAGCATGTATAGGCTACGATAGGCATGATATTAGCAGGGAGATTCCCGAATTTCTTAAAGAATTGGCGGCATTCTTCTTTTTCGCCGCTGTAATCCAAGTAGGCAACGTCCGATACGAGGATGATGTTCTTATCCTTACCGGCGACAGCCTGTTTTAAAAAGTCCAGGACCCGGTCCCATTCTTCCAAGCTTAAGCCATAGCCGGTCGGGTTATTGGCCGGGGAGTTTAAGATAATGACCGTATTGTATTGTTTTTCAACGAGTTCGGTTACATTTTTTTCAAAGCTCTGGAAATTGAAGGTCCCGTCTTCCGTAAGGAGTTCAAATTCCCGCAAAATCCGGTTGTCATCGCGGGCAATATTCCGATAGGCGCCCCAATACCAATCCGTCGTCAGAACTTCATCGCCCGGATCGGAATAGTTATGAACAGCCGTATGGATAGCTCCTGAACCACCAGGTGTAGCAATAGCCCGGATAAAGCCATCCGGACGGGATGCGCCAAAGCACTGATCAATAGCTGCATCCAAAAATTCCTGGAAACCCGGAATCGGAGCATATGCTACGATCTGTTCCGGTGTTAAGGCAGCAAAGGTGTCCTTTACGACTTGTAAGACGACTAAGTCACCATTTTCATCCATCATGGAACCAACTGTACCATTAATTACGGCATCAGCACCATTCTTTTCAATGTCTTCTGTGCAACGCGCAGCGGCAGCCATGATAGCATCGGCTGCAAATTTTCCTTTTGCATGTTTAGCGGCAATACTAGTAGCCATATAACCAACTCCCTTTTTAATGATTGATTCCTTTATACCATATATAGCGGGTGCTGACAAGAAAGGGACATCTACTTGTACCATGTATTCTGGATACAATTGAAATAAAGCTTTACTGTATGAGGCCTGCAGCTACCGTTTTATCCGCCCGCTGCAAGAAAATAAAAAAAGAGCACCGACTTTTCGGTATTTAAATAGGCTCCCTCGTGGGGGAGCTGGGCCGGATGCGAAGCATTTGGGCCTGAAGGGGTTCATTTCATTGTAAATATTTTTTATCTTCTAATGAACCCCTTTCGACCGATTTGCGCATCGCGCAGATCGGTCACTGTCCCCTTCCATCGCGTATCATAATCTGGGATACGCACTAGAACCGCAATGCCCACACAGGGGCATTACGCCCCCTAGGGGGCAGCTCTGGACCGCCGCTGATTACAAAAAAAAGAGCACCGATTTTTCGGTGTTTAAATGGGCTCCCCCGTGGGGGAGCTGGGCCGAATGCGGGGCATTTGGGCCTGAAGGGGTTCATTTCATTTTGAATATTTTTTATCTTCAAATGAACCCCTTTCGACTTATCTGCGCATCGCGCAGATAAGTCACTGTCCCCTTCCAGTGCGTATCATGATCGGGGATACGCACTGGA
>NZ_JAQDBC010000004.1:0-3183 GCF_027681725.1 Caecibacter sp. AF58-12pH5A
AAGTCAAGTCCTCGGTCTATTAGTACCGGTCCGCTCCGTACATCGCTGTACTTCCACTCCCGGCCTATCAACCACATCGTCTCTGTGGGACCTTACTTGCTTGCGCAATGAGAAACCTCATCTCTAGGCTGGTTTCACGCTTAGATGCTTTCAGCGTTTATCCGTCCCCGACGTAGCTACCCAGCTGCACGGCTGGCGCCATGACTGGTACACCATTGGTCGGTCCACTCCGGTCCTCTCGTACTAGGAGCAGCCCCTTTCAAGTTTCTTACGCCCGCGATGGATAGGGACCGAACTGTCTCACGACGTTCTGAACCCAGCTCGCGTACCACTTTAATGGGCGAACAGCCCAACCCTTGGGACCTACTTCAGCCCCAGGATGTGATGAGCCGACATCGAGGTGCCAAACCTCCCCGTCGATATGGACTCTTGGGAGAGATAAGCCTGTTATCCCCAGGGTAGCTTTTATCCGTTGAGCGATGGCAATTCCACTCTCTGCCACCGGATCACTAAGCCCGACTTTCGTCCCTGCTCGACCTGTCCGTCTCGCAGTCAAGCTCCCTTCTGCCTTTGCACTCTGCGTGCGGTTTCCGTCCGCACTGAGGGAACCTTTGGGCGCCTCCGTTGCTCTTTCGGAGGCGACCGCCCCAGTCAAACTGCCCGCCTGAGACTGTCCGAAGACTCGTTACGTCTTTCGTTAGAATTCCAATAAAACAAGGTTGGTATCCCACCATTGGCTCTGCGTATACTGGCGTACACGCTTCTCCGCCTCCCAACTATCCTGTACATCTTCTACCAGAATCCAATCTCAGGTTACAGTAAAGCTCCATGGGGTCTTTCTGTCCAGTCGCGGGTAACCTGCATCTTCACAGGTACTTCAATTTCACCGGGTCCCTCGTTGAGACAGTGCCCAAATCGTTACACCTTTCGTGCGGGTCGGAACTTACCCGACAAGGAATTTCGCTACCTTAGGACCGTTATAGTTACGGCCGCCGTTTACTGGGGCTTCAATTCTCTGCTTCGCTTGCGCTAACAAGTCCTCTTAACCTTCCAGCACCGGGCAGGTGTCAGCATCTATACTTCAGGTTTCCCTTTCGCAGACGCCTGTGTTTGTGGTAAACAGTCGCTTGGGCCTCTCTTCTGCCGCCCGTTCATGCTCCGAGCGCTTCTGCTCTTCACACTCTCCGGGCTATCCTTTTCCCTAAGTTACGGATATATTTTGCCGAGTTCCTTAACGAGGGTTTTCCCGCGCACCTTAGAATTCTCTTCCTGCCTACCTGTGTCGGTTTGCGGTACGGGTGGCAGTTCTCTCACTAGAAGCTTTTCTTGGCAATCGAGTCCCAGCCCCTTCGTTTCTGTCTCCAGAAACTCCCCATCGCATCTCGGCTTTCAGAATGACGGATTTGCCTGTCATTCAACCTACCTGCTTGGACATGCGCTTCCAACCGCATGCGCGCCTTCCTTCTTGCGTCACTCCCTCGCTCAAACGAGAACTGTCAGTACAGGAATTTCAACCTGTTGTCCATCTCCTACGCGTCTTCGCCTCGGATTAGGTCCCGACTTACCCTGGGACGACGAGCGTTGCCCAGGAACCCTTTGGCTTTCGGTGGAAAGGATTCTCACCTTTCTTTTCGCTACTCATACCGGCATTCTCTCTTCCTGCCTGTCCACCTGTCCTTCCGGTCAGGCTTCTCCCATGCAGGAACGCTCCCCTACCCAACTGACTATTGTCAGTTGCCAAAGCTTCGGTTCCGTACTTTAGCCCCGGTCATCTTCGGCGCAGAGTCTCTCGACCAGTGAGCTATTACGCACTCTTTTAATGGTGGCTGCTTCTGAGCCAACATCCTGGTTGTTTTCGAAATTCCACATCCTTCGCCACTTAGTACGGCATTGGGGACCTTAGCTGTTGGTCTGGGCTGTTTCCCTCTTGACTACGGGTCTTATTACTCGCAGTCTGACTCCCATGTATAAGTACAGCCATTCGTAGTTTGATTAGGTTCAGTAGCCGGATAGGCCCCTACCCTGTTCAGTGCTCTACCGCCTGTACTCTCACCATGAGGCTAGCCCTAAAGCTATTTCGGGGAGAACCAGCTATCTCCACGTTCGATTGGCATTTCACCCCTACCCACATCTCATCCAAAAGCTTTTCAACGCTCACTGGTTCGGTCCTCCACACATTTTTACCTGTGCTTCAACCTGGACATGGGTAGATCACTGTGGTTTCGGGTCTATTCCATCCAACTTTTCGCCCTGTTCAGACTCGCTTTCGCTGCGGCTCCACATTTCCTGCTTAACCTCGCTGGATGAAATAACTCGCCGGTTCATTCTTCAATAGGCACGCCGTCGCACGAATAATGTGCTTCGACTGCTTGTAGACATACGGTTTCAGGTTCTCTTTCATTCCCCTCCCGGGGTTCTTTTCACCTTTCCCTCACGGTACTATGCGCTATCGGTCCATATCAGTATTTCGCCTTGGAGGGTGGTCCCCCCTGCTTCCCACAAGGTTTCTCGTGTCTCGTGGTACTCTGGATCCTGCTCCCTGCCGTTGCTTACGCTTACCGGGCTCTCACCGTCTCTGGCTCAGGTTCCCACCTGATTCTGCTTCACGCTGGCAGTTTACTGCAGTCCGCAACCCCGTTCCGGTTTCCCGGATCGGTTTGGGCTCTGCCCCGTTCGCTCGCCGCTACTTGGGGTATCTCTGTTGATTCCTTTTCCTCCGGCTACTTAGATGTTTCAGTTCACCGGGTGCCCTTCCTCATAGAGGATGACAGCACTCCTGCTGCCGGGTTTCCCCATTCGGAGATCTGCGGGTCAATGGTTACTTGCACCTCACCGCAGCTTATCGCAGCTTATCGCGTCCTTCTTCGGCTGATATGGCCAAGGCATCCGCCGTACGCCCTTACTTACTTGACTTTCGTCTTGATTATTCTAAGGTTCGTTAAGTCTCTTTTTTTAAAAAGAGGTATTTCTTTCTTTTCTATGCAGTTGTCAAGGTACAAATCCAAAAAGAAAAATTGGTGGAGATGAGGAGAATCGAACTCCTGACCCCCTGCTTGCAAGGCAGGTGCTCTCCCAGCTGAGCTACACCCCCATTGAATGGTCTTCCTCTGGTGAGAAAAACCGTGGTGGGCCTAGGTGGACTTGAACCACCGACCTCACGCTTATCAGGCGTGCGCTCTAACC
>NZ_JAQDBC010000004.1:3193-5524 GCF_027681725.1 Caecibacter sp. AF58-12pH5A
AAAAAGAGGTATTTCTTTCTTTTCTATGCAGTTGTCAAGGTACAAATGAGAGGATGGCCTCTCAAAACCGAACAATGTAAATATACTAGCCATGTGCCGACCTAAAGTGACTGATTCCGTGCGCTGCACGAATCGTATGTCTCCCTAGAAAGGAGGTGATCCAGCCGCACCTTCCGATACGGCTACCTTGTTACGACTTCACCCCAATCATCGCCCCCACCTTCGACGGCTGGTTCCTTGCGGTTGCCTCACCGGCTTCGGGTGTGAATGACTTTCGTGGTGTGACGGGCGGTGTGTACAAGGCCCGGGAACGTATTCACCGCAGTATGCTGACCTGCGATTACTAGCGATTCCTCCTTCATGCAGGCGAGTTGCAGCCTGCAATCCGAACTGAGACTCTGTTTTTGGGGTTTGCTCCAGGTCGCCCTTTCGCTTCCCTCTATTAAGAGCCATTGTAGTACGTGTGTAGCCCAAGCCATAAGGGGCATGATGACTTGACGTCATCCCCGCCTTCCTCCGCATTGTCTGCGGCAGTCTCTCCTGAGTCCCCACCATCACGTGCTGGTAACAGAAGATAGGGGTTGCGCTCGTTGCGGGACTTAACCCAACATCTCACGACACGAGCTGACGACAGCCGTGCACCACCTGTTTTCTCGTCCTCCGAAGAGGAACAGGAAATCTCTTTCCCTTGCGATCAATGTCAAGGCTTGGTAAGGTTCTTCGCGTTGCGTCGAATTAAACCACATACTCCACCGCTTGTGCGGGCCCCCGTCAATTCCTTTGAGTTTCAGCCTTGCGGCCGTACTCCCCAGGCGGGGTACTTATTGCGTTAACTCCGGCACAGAAGGGGTCGATACCTCCTACACCTAGTACCCATCGTTTACGGCCAGGACTACCGGGGTATCTAATCCCGTTTGCTCCCCTGGCTTTCGCGCCTCAGTGTCAGTTGTCGTCCAGAAAGCCGCTTTCGCCACTGGTGTTCCTCCTAATATCTACGCATTTCACCGCTACACTAGGAATTCCGCTTTCCTCTCCGATACTCTAGTCTCCCAGTTTCCGTCCCCTCACGGGGTTAAGCCCCGCACTTTTAAGACAGACTTAAGAAACCACCTGCGCGCCCTTTACGCCCAATAATTCCGGACAACGCTTGCCACCTACGTATTACCGCGGCTGCTGGCACGTAGTTAGCCGTGGCTTTCTCTTACGGTACCGTCACTCCGAAAGGGTATTAGCCTCTCGTCCATTCGTCCCGTATAACAGAGTTTTACAACCCGAAGGCCGTCATCACTCACGCGGCGTTGCTCCGTCAGACTTTCGTCCATTGCGGAAGATTCCCCACTGCTGCCTCCCGTAGGAGTCTGGGCCGTGTCTCAGTCCCAATGTGGCCGTTCATCCTCTCAGACCGGCTACTGATCGTCGCCTTGGTGGGCCGTTACCCCTCCAACTAGCTAATCAGACGCAAGCCCCTCCTGCAGCGATAGCATAATGTAGAGGCCATCCTTTCAAGTCTGTGTCATGCGGCACAGTCTTCGTATTCGGTATTAGCAGCCGTTTCCAGCTGTTGTCCCCATCTGCAGGGCAGGTTGCTTACGCGTTACTCACCCGTTTGCCACTCGATTTTATAAGAAGCAAGCTTCTCATATCCTCTCGTTCGACTTGCATGTGTTAAGCACGCCGCCAGCGTTCGTCCTGAGCCAGGATCAAACTCTCCATGATATGTGAAGAGCTATCTAGCTCTGTCTTACTTATTGTTTGTGTTTCATTGATTGACGTTCTATAAATAGAACCTCGCACACTGGCATTTCATTCGTATGTTTTACATTGTTCAGTTTTCAAAGGTCATCGTGTCGTCTTGCGGCGACTTGTATATCTTATCAGGATTCATGTGGCTTGTCAAGCAGTTTTTTAAGTTTTTTAAACTTATTTGTTCACTCGGCACACTACATTCAGGACTTTTTGTTTTCCCTCACCTGACAGCTATTGAAGTATATCACCTGTTATTCTGTCTGTCAAGCACTTTTTTTCGAAGAACTTTTAAAACATAATCACATGCGCTAACATAACAAACTATACAAAAAAAATAGAACTTGCATTTCTTGCTTATTCATTCTTTCGCACGTCCGCAATAGCTGATAGACATATGTTAGCACTGAATTGGCCTATCGTCAAGGGTGGAACACAAAAAATATTACTTTTTCCTTATCCCCCTGCCAAAGCGGACCTACAGAAGCGTCTACGTGGCAAATAGGCTAAAAAGAAGATGGCCTGCACCCTAAGGTGCAGGCCATCCGGTAAAAGCTCCATATAGGCGGGGAGGGCTTACTTTTTGTC